>JANMWW010000233.1:0-14712 GCA_031394155.1 Chloroflexota bacterium
CACTGAGGCGGAGAACAGCTGCACGTCCTGGGAAACCAGGGTCGCGCGGCGGCGGAGGTCGTCGAGGTCGGCATCGCGGACATCCACCTCACCGAGACGGACCGTGCCGCTGCTCGGGTCATAAAAGCGCATGAGCAACCGCGCGAGCGTTGTCTTTCCGCTACCGGTGCGGCCGAGGACCCCGAGCGTCCGCCCGGGGGCCACCGCGAGCGAGACGTCTCGCAGCACCAGATCGGCCGCGCCGTCGATGCCGTTGCGCTGCGCGGCCGCGACCTCTGGCCCGTACGCAAAGGACACGGCATCGAGCTCGACCCTGATCGCCCCCGCCGGCAGGGGCAGACCGCGGCCTTCGGGAAGACGCGACGTGACGTGCAGCAGCTCATCGACGCGGCCGACGCTCGCGAATGCGCGCTGCATCTCTTCAAGCTCGCGCCGCAGTTGCTCGATCGGCCGGCGCAGCTGCTCGACGTAATAGAAGAGCAGGTACACGGTGCCGAGCGTGATCTGACCGCTCAGCCACAGATAGCCCCCAAGGCCGAAGGCCATCGCATGCCCGACGGAGAAGGTGACGATCGTCGACGATTCGACGATCGCCCAGCGCAACATCGCGCGGCGACGCGCCGCGAGCCACTCGCGATGGTGCAAGGCAAGGCCGTTGAGCACGTGCCATTCGGCACCGTTCGAACGGATGTCTTCGGTGCCCGCGAGATGCTCGCCGAGAAAGCCGTACATCTGCGCCTGTGTCTCGCGCACCAGGCCCCACTGACGCGTCGCAATGCTGCGCAGGCGGCCAAGAAGCAGCAGGCCGGCCAGCGCGAAGATGGTGAAGCCGATCCCGGCGAGGACGTTTTCGTGGATGACGACCACGAGCACGCCCACGAGCAATACCAGGTTCGCGAGCACGTTCACGATGAACCGCGAAAAGAAGGACGCGAGCGCGGTCACGTCGCCGTCGATCCGCTCGATGAGCTCGCCCGGCGTGCGCGCCTTGTGAAAGCTCAGATCAAGGCGCAGGCAATGCAGCACCAGGTCTGCGCGCAGCGCATTCGTCGCGGTCCAGCCGAGGTCCTCACCGACGTACTGCGCACACGCCGAGAGGACCTGGTTCACCAGCGCGACGGCGATGAACGCGATCGCGATGAGGGCAAGCGGATCGACTTCTGCACCGCGCGTCGCGCTGTCGATGAACGCGCGCAGCAGCTGCGGATTGACGAGCTGCAGCGCGATGCTCGTGAGAAGCAGGACGCCGAGCAGCACGGCGCGCGGCCAGCGTGGACCGACGTAGTGCGTGAACAGCTCGAAGTAGCGGCGTGTGGATGGGGACACAGCTGAAGTCTGCCATTCGGACCGCGCGCCGAACTGTAAACGTGCGAGCTAACTGCTCGGGATGGTCCAGTCCTGCGGAACGATGTGGATCCAGGGCTGGCCGGGGGAGAGCTGCACGACCTCGCCGGTCGCGTTGCGGAACGTGAAGGCATCGACGATGTCCGGCCGCGTCCAGGTCACCTCTTGTCGCAGGCCGTCGCGGAAGATGACGCCCAGGCCCGTTCCGGTCAGGGTCATGTCGAGCTTCGGGTTGCCGGCCGGATCGAGCCCGAAGTCCGTGGTGAAGTGGACCTCGGTGAGGATCACGACGATGTCGCGTGCGGCGATGGCCTGGTTCGTCGCGCCGTCCACCTCACGAACGCCGTCCTGCGCGCGGCCGTAGGTGCGCGTCGCCGGGTCGTACGTGTACCCGACCGCGAAGCCGGCGCGATATGGGATGGTGATGCGCGTCGCTGGAACGCTGCCGGTGAATCCGCCGGCCGTTGGGTCGCCGGCCGCCGTCGGCAGGAAGCTCCACGGCGCGATGAGCGCGGGCTGGTCACCGTCCGGTGCGGCGGCGATCGCGCCCTTGAGCTGCGCGTACGTCGTGAAGTAGTTGTACGGCGCGTGGCGGAACTCGACGCGATAGCCCCAGCCGTACGTCGGAGCGATGTCGACGTAGCGGTGGCCGACGGCGTCGTCGAAGTGGATGGCCATGAGCTCCTCAGGTCCGCCTCCGGAGTAGACGAACGCCGCGCCGAGGCTTGGAAGGATCGGGCGGTCGGTCATGCGCGCGCTCCGCACCGATCCGATGACGTCCGGCGCCTGCGACTGGAACACGGCCGCGAGGCGCGTGGTGAGCCCTTCGACCAGCCACTCGTAGACCTGGTCGGCCTTCGCGATGCCGTAGTGCGGACGAGCGGATGGATTGTTGTCGACCTTCACATACAGCGGTCGGATCGTCGTGTTCGCGCCGTTGGCCGGTATGCCGGTCAGCGGCCAGACCGCGCAGCGCAGCGCTTCCGCGCCCGCTGCGACGGTCAGCGTCGTACCCGTGCTCGCGAGCCGGTTCATGCGCATCGCGTTCGCCGCTGATGGCGCGATCGCCACCGCGTCCGCGCGCCCGTCGCTGTCCCAGTCGCCGACGACCAGCGCGCCCGTCGACGCGCACATCGCGCCCGCGGGCAGCGAGGCCATTCCGGTCAGTCCATTCGTCGGCCTCCAGGAAGCCGCTGGATCGAAGACGTGAACGCGCGCGCCACCGTCCGCATCGACGTAGAGCGCGATGAGGTCGTCACGACCGTCGGCGTTCACGTCGGCCGCGGCGAGCGTCGCGTGCGACACGTCGTAGTCCGCGTCGGTCTCGTACACGCCCGGCTGGTACGCGAGGCCCTTGGCGCCAGGCTCGAAGAGCTGCAGCTTCGCGCGCGTGCCGGATGGATACATCGCAACGAGCTGATCCGGGCCGGTGGTCCGCGTGAAGCGTCCGACCGCGAACTTCGCCTTTGCGAGATCCCATTGGCCCCGACCGGAGTTGTAGACGGCAGCTCCGGCGACGAATTTGTCGCTCGACGGCTCGAAGTACAGGACGCGCATCTGCGCGCCGTCGTCCTGATAGGTGATGAGGAGCGCGTCCTTCTCGGCGCTCGCGAAACGACCCGCGATCACGTTTCGCGCGCGTGCCCAGTTGAGATCGCCGCTCCACCAGATCCCGGCCGGTACGAACGTGGTCCCGGTCGAGCGGAAGACGTAGAGGCGTGAGGTGAGAGCGCCGCTGTCGTAGAGACCGACGAGATCATCCTTGCCGTCACCGTCGACGTCCATGACCGCGAGCTTCGCGCGCGCGAGTGAGAGGTAGCCCGGCCCGCTCTTGAACCACAGCGCCGCGGTCGCCGGATCCGCAGTCGCCTTTCCGACGCTGATGCTCACGCCCAGGTCTGCGGCCGGATCCTGGATGAAGGCGACCTGGCTGGTCTTCGTTCCGAGGAAGTCGCCGCTCGCGACGATGCCCGTGCCGACCACCGCGACCGAGCGCGCGCGGACCGGCTGCGGCGGCTTGGGCGTCGCCGATGCGGCGGCGCTCGGCTCGACCGTGGGCGACGCGCTCGAGACCGCCTGCGGCAGCGAGGAGGTGCAGCCAAGGAGCAGAGCGGCCAGGACGACGAGCGGGCGCATGCTCCGGGCCATTAGAACGGGCGGGTTCTCACCAGCGTGCTGCGCAGGCCGAGCACCGTGCGAAGGAAACGATCTCCCTTGAGGTCGACGGACGCCGCCGTCCCGCGCACGCGGACGGAGATCGGCCGGCCACCCGGGCTCTCGTTGAACTCCAGAGAGAGGTAGGCACCGATGTCGACACCGTACTCCTCGGAGATGAGCGCGCGCACCTCGCGCGCGCTGAACGACTGGCTCCAGAGCCCAAATGGCATCCCGCCCCGGCGGTCGTACGCCAGCGCCTCGGCCGGGTCGATGTTCACGGTCAGGTACGGCCATCCGTCGGCGCAGCGCCAGGTGCCGCCGACGCGCTCCGCGTCGAGCACGCAGCCGACGTTCTCGGTGATCCCGCCGTTCGCCGATGAGTACAGAGCGCGGATCGGCTTGCCGGCGTACGTGAGGATCGATGCCGAGGTGGACGCGACCGCCGCATTGGTCCGCGGACTCTCGAACGAGTACCCGCCGTAGCACTGGTCGGCTGTGTCGTCGCGCACGTCCCAGGTGCGATCGCCTGCGGTCGACTGCCGCCACGCGACATAGGTGCGCGCGGTGATGGCCTGCGCCCGCAGCGCCTCCATCTCCCATTGCGAGGGCATCTCTCCCGGAAGCGCGCCCTTCATGTAGTCATCGGACGCGACGTAGTTCACGACACGCAGGTTGCCTTCGTCGCGCACCTGCACGAGGACCGTGCCCCGATACATGAGCCCCTTCTCGCGCACCGCGATCGGATCCCACGGCTGGTTCGGGACCAGAGTCAGCAAGGTGTCCTCGCCCGCGAAGACGACGCGGCCCGAGGTCTCGTCGATCGCGACGAGGACGTTGCCGTTGTATACGCTGAAGCGCACGGACTGGCCAGCCAACGTCTCGAGATACACGACGCTCGGGTCGGCGTCGTTGACCAGACGCATTCCCTCAGCTGCGCTCATGTGCGCGACGTTGTAGATCGTTTGACCTACGCAGCCGGTGGACGGAGCGGAGAGCAGCACGCGGAACGGCTTCGTCGGCGGCTGCACGCCAAGCTGCGCGAGCGGGAAGTACTTCGCGACGATCTGCTCGCCACTCAGACGCACTCCGGTCGCGCCCTCTGCCCACCCCTGCGCGCCCCACTGCGAGAGCCCGATGCCGTGACCCCATCCCTTGCCGTACAGCGTGAGGTCGGTGGATACGGTCACGAGATCCTGCCTGGTCGGGACCGCGTGGCCCGAGAACCAGCCGATGCCGTCCTGGACCATGTCCCACGCCAGCGCGTACGCACCCTCGGCCTGCGGCGCGCGCACGCTCGCGGCGAGGAGGACCTCGGCTCCCGGCGCGACGTCGAAAGGAAGCGCGTTGCGCGGGCCGTCCCACACCACGGGCGTTCCCCAGGCGTCGATCCAGTGATAGCTGAGCCGCACCGGGTGTTCCCCACCGGCCTGCCAGGTGAGAAAGCCGGTGTTGCGGAGCGGGATCTGCACCGGCACCTCGGCGCCGGGGACGATCGCGGCCGGCGCCGTGGTCGTGCCGTACCCCGCGTCGAGATCGGTCGTCACGCGCAGCGCGAACGATCCGCTCGCCGATCCGCCGCTCGAGAACCACCCGACGCCGTCGCGGATGAGGTCAGGCTTGATCGTGTACGCGCCGGTGAGGCCGGGCGCATAGAGCTGCATCGCCACGGTTGCCGACGCGCCGGGGCCAAGCGCCTGCGGGAGATCGCTGCGCAGGCCGTTCCATTCCACGGTCGCTCCGGCGGCGTCGTACACGTGGTACGAGAGCCGGACCGGCGAGGCGCCATCGACGTCCCAGGTGTCGTCGCCGAGGTTGCGAACAGTGACGGCGATCGCGGTGAGCTCGCCCGGTCGGGTCGGTGCGGGATCGGCGATGTACGCGACCGTGCGCCGCGCCGAGGCGATCGTGTCCGTCGCGGGAAGCTCAGGGACCTGGCCGCGCGCGATCGCGGCGCTGCGCACCGTCGTCGTATCGCTCGACGTTGTCAGGGCTGCGACCGCTCGTATCGCGTCGCCAGTCTGGGGAAGTCCACAAGCGACGACCGTTACAAGGGCGACGAGAGCGATCGCGAAGGAAGTGAGCGCCCTAAACCCTTTGCGTCGCACAGGTTCGGAACGCGATGCGTACGGAGATATGACGGTCGCAGGCAAGTTCGTCCCGGAGCCGTACGACGATCGATCGTTGGCTGTTTCTCACGCTCATATGACGAACAAGCGGGCATCAGACGAGTGTCAGCGCGGAGGCGCCACACATCGACTGAGATCGGGCACGCGTTCCGTAGATGTGCGGATGGGATGGACGCTGCGGCTCGTCATGCTTGCCGTCACGGTCGGGCTCGCTTGTTCGCCTTCCACTCAAACAGCGACACATTTGGGCGCTGACGACCCGGCCGCAGAGCTGAGCCTGCCGACCGACCCACGCATGACGGCGCTCCCATTCGATGCCCTGAGCTGCACCGAGCACGTCGCCCTTCCGCGCGCCGAAGCCATCGACAACGTGTTTGACGCGCGCTGGGCCGACAACTCGAACACCATCGCGATCTCACGCATCGTCACGATCGCCAATGCGCGTTCGATCACCGGGATGGAAGAAGACCAGCGCATCTCTCTCCTCGACCTAGCGACCGGCTCGGTGCGCGAGCTTGGCAAGGGCAGCAAGCCGTCGTGGTCGGGTGCGGCATCTACCTCTCGTACTGGCGCGAGGGTGAAGAAAACCTGCTGGTGACACAGGGCGGCCGTCTGGCGGGACTCGTCCCGTCGACGCAGCCGGACGTCCGCTGGGTCGGCGACGAGCTGTACTTCTTCCACAACGGGGAGATCCGCGTGTGGAAGGACGGCCTCAGCTGGACCGTCGCCAACGTCGAGGACGACCTGGCGCCGAAGTACCCGCGCGACGACGTCTACTTCAGCGCCGATGGCCAGCGCTTCACGATGACCCGCTCCTTCACGAGCGGCGACGCCGAGCGCTACCTCGGGACAACGAGCACCGGCGTGATGGAACGGCTCGGCGACGGCAACACACTCTTCACGCAGTGGGCGCCCGTCGGTCATGCGCTCCTGCTGCGCTCGACTGGCGCGGTGTCTTTGCGGAAAGAGGATGGTCAGGTCGTGAGCGAAGCCGTCACGGCGCTGCCCGGAGCCGTCCACGGCTGGACGGGCGACGGACGCTTGTTCTTCGGTCGCATGTCCGCGACCGTGCCGAGCTTGAGCGCGTTCGACAGGTTCGCGGTCTTCGGTGACGAGTCGATCGTCGCCGCGCTCCCGAACCTGCTCGGCGTGCGCGCGTTCAGCCCCGACGGACGCTTCTTCATGGGCGTGACGCGCAACGGGCTGTACTCGACGCAGCTCGAGGTCTATCGCTGCGGCGCGCCGGCTCTGGTGACGGCCGATCCGCGTGCGGACACCGTGGCGCGCGCCCGTGCCGCGAGCATCGCGGCGGATCCGCGGCGCTTCGTCCGTCCGGTCTCGGGCGCGATCTCCCAGTACCTGCAGGGAAGCCACACCGGCGTTGACGTCTCCGCGCCCGTAGGCGCGATCCTCGTGGCCTCCGACGATGGCGTCGTCGACGCGGTGGGCTGGGTGCCGGTCGGTGGTCGCCGCGTGTGCGTCCTCCATCAGGGCGGGCTTGAGAGCTGCGACTACCACACCTCGCTTCCGCTCGTGTCGATCGGCGATCGCGTCGTCCGCGGCCAGCCGGTCGCGCTCGTCGGCATGACCGGCATGACGTTCGGCCCGCACGTGCACTGGGAAGCGAAGCTCAACGGGGTGGTCGTCGACCCGCTCGCGCAATGAATCGCTGCCAACGGTGCGCGGCCCAGCTCAGCTCTTGCGCGCGCGGCGGATCTCGTAGTCGGCCGCGCTCCTCGCCGTGGATCGAAGGTTCGGTGCGCGCAGGCCCCAGCGCTTGAGTGCGTCGATCGCCGGACGAAGCGCTCGTCCGCGGTCAGTGAGCGCGTACTCGACGCGTGGCGGCACCTCCGCGTAGTACGTGCGCGCGATCACACCCGATGCCACGAGCTCGCGCAGGCGAATCGTGATCATCTTCGGGTTGGCGTCGACGAGGGAACGCTCGATCTCCGTGAATCGACGCGGGCCGGCGAGAAGCACCTGAACGATCTGTAATGTCCACTTCGGGCCGATGAGCACGAGCGCCTGCCGCAATTCGTCCATATTGCTTACTTTAATGGATATCACTTGCTATTTGTAAGTATCGGGAGTACGGTGGACACAGAAATGAGGGCGTCTATATGACACTCGTACAAGACAAACCGATCGTCACGACCAACAACTCCGCGACGATCAAGCAGTGGGTCTCATCCATGGCGAAGGGCGATCTCGACAAGCTTCCCTACGCTGAGGACGCCGAGATCAGCGACCCGACCGGCAAGCACAAGGGCAAGGCCGCGATCCTCCAGTCATTCAAGGTCTGGAAGACCGCCTTCCCGCAGGCCACGGCCGAAGTGACGAACCAGATCGCGCTTGGCGACCAGGTCACGTCCGAGGTCGTCTACAAGACCACGCACACCGGCCCGCTCGTCGCATCAACGGGAACGATCCCGCCGACGAACAAGCCTGTCGTGCTCAAGGTCATGTTCATCAGCTCATTCCGCGACGGACTGATCCAGCGCGAGCGCAGCTACTACGACCAGGCCGACTTCATGAAGCAGCTCGGCATCACGCTTCCGACGAAGCCCTAACCCAGCATCTTTCGCGAGCAAGAGAAAAGAGCACCCTTCGGGGTGCTCTTTCTCGTTGGGAGGGGTTAGGGGATCGCGTCTTTAGACGGCTGTCGAGTCCCGCTCTGCACGCTTTCCCGTGAAGGCACGGACCATCGCGACGACGAGAGCGGCGACGAGCACGAAGAAGATGATCGACAGGAGCGAGGCGATCTCGAACATCTGCGTCCCGTCGGGCTGCGTGAAGATCCCGCGGAACGGAGCGACAAGCGGCTCGGTGATCCCGTAGATCGCGGCGACGAATCCCTGTGCGGCGTTCGCGCCGAGCAGCTTTCCGATGAAGCGAATGAGGAGCAGGACCTCGATCACCGTGAACACGAGAGCGACGACGCGGCTCGTGGTCCACATCGACGAGCTGCTGCTTGACGTGGTCGAAACACTGACGTTCGTCGAGGACGCTGGGACTCTGCGGTCAGGGGGTGGCGTTCCTGTTGTTGTCATCGGACCAGCCTGCTCCAACCCGACCCAGCGCTCATGACGAAACCGTCATGTCCCCTAGACCTTCGTCGGCCTCGCCCGAACGCGTACCTCTTCCTCGGGGGGCCGGACATTGCGGAACGTCCGGTAGATAGCGATGTCGTAGCCGATCTTCAGCACGCCGGCCACAAAGAATGGCAGCCCAAGCGCACCGGCGCCGAACGCCGCGCCCGTGAGGACCGGTGAGAGAGCACTCGCGGTGGTACGCGCGACATTCGTGATGCCCGCCGCGGCGACGCGCTCAGTTGGATCGACGATCGCCATCGTGTACGACTGGCGTGTCGGCACGTCCATCTGCGAGATGCTCATCCGCAGCAGGAACAGCGCCACTGCGAGGCCCGCGCTCGGTGCGAGCGGCACGAGCATCAACAGGACGTTCGACGGCAGATGCGTGAACACCATCGTGTTGAGAAGGCCGATGCGCCGCGCGAGCCAGCCCGCGGCGAGCAGGGATGACGCGGAGAGGATCCCGACCCAGAAGAAGATCGCGGCGAGCGCCTCCGCGGACAGTCCCCACCGCAGCACGAACCAATATGCGACAAGGGACTGGACGACGATGCCGCCGGCGAACGCGTCGATCCCGAAGAGCACCGCGAGACGCGTGATGATCCCGCGCGAGCGGCGCACGTCGACGACCGGGCCTTCGACCTTCGCCAACTCGACTCGTTCGGAGAGCGTGGCGAAGATCGCGAGATTCGCCAGACCAATGAGGGCATAGAGAAGAAAGAGCGGCCGGTACAGGTCGGGGCCCGCGAGGCCAAGGCCCGCGAAGACACCGACGATGGCCGAGAAAAGCGCCCCGAGCGCCGCAGCAAGGGTCGCGATGGTGTTGTAGATGGAGAAGAGCCACGTGCGCCGACTGTCAGGTGCGGTCTGCGGCAGGACGGCCTGATCGATGGTCTGAAGGATCCCGACCTCGGAGCTCGTCGCGCTGATCGTGCCGGTGAACGCGCCCAGCAGCAGGAGCCAGAAGCTCCCGCCGATCGCGAACAGCAGACCACCGACGGTCATGAGGGCGGCCATCGTCGCAAGCGTCCGGCGCCGGCCGTAACGATCCGCGAGACGGGACCAGAAGATCGTCATCACGGTGGAGCCGCCGATCGCGGCCGTGAGCACGGCACCGATGCCGAGCGCATCGAGGCCGAGGCTGTTGAGATACACCGCCAGGACCACCGTCAGATATCCGTAGGCGAACGAACGAAGGACGCGCGCCCCGACCAGCTTCTTGCCGTCAGCGCTCAACCAGCCCAGCACGACGCCATATTGCGGCCCGGCCAAGGACGGGTGCGGCCGCAGTCAGTCCGCGAGCGGCAGAAAGAGCGCGAAGGTCGATCCCTGCGGACCTGTGCGCTCAAGCAGAACTCGTCCGCCATGCAGCTCGGCCACGCGGCGGCTGATGAACAGTCCGAGTCCGGTACCACCGATGTTTGCGGAGTTCGAGGTGCGGTAGAAGGCCAGAAACAACTGTGAGCGATCCGCGTCCGGGATACCGATGCCCTGATCGCGCACGCGCATGACGGCCTGGCCGAGCTCCTCGCGTACATCGATGAAGATCGGCTTCCCCTGACCGTACTTCAGCGCATTGCTCACGAGGTTGTCGGCGACCTGTTGGATGCGAAGCGGGTCGGCGTTGACGATGACGGCAGCCGGCGCGACCGTTTGCTGTATCCGCAGTTGTTCGTCGGGTCCGTAGCGCTCGAGCGCGTGGGCGATGGTCGTGCGCAGATCGATGCGCTCGGGACGGACAGGAAAGCGCCCCGCCTCCAGACGTGATGCGTTGAGAAGGTCATCGATCAGGCTCGACATCTCATCGACGCGCGCGCGCCCCGACCTGAGTGCGGTCAGCGCGGCATCGGCACGCCCGCGGTCGAGGTACCGCTCCGCGAGCTGCAGATAGCCGCTCATCGCGGTGAGCGGCGTCTTGAGCTCGTGGCTCGCCATCGCGAAGAATTCACGCCGCTGCCCTTCAAGCTCCTTCGAGACACGAACCGCCTCGCGGTCGGTCATGTCCCGCGCGATGGCGAGCAGGTGTGAGGGATCTCCTTCGATCGGACTGAGCGTGAGCTCGACCGGCACCTCGCGGCCATCATTGGTGCGACCGGTCACCTCGGCCGGCTTGGTGCGACCGACCAGCGGGCCAGTCCGCAGCTTCCGATAACGCGCGAGTCCAGCGGCATGCTGCGCGCGCAGGTTCTCCGCCACGATCATCGAGATAGGCTGGCCGAGCGCTTCCGCCGCTGGGTATCCAAAGAGCTCCTCAGCGGCACGATTCCACAACACGATCGTCCCGCTTTCGATGTCGCCGATGATCACAGCGTCGCTCACACTGTTGAACAGGCGACCGATGCCAAAGTCGCGCGGAAGGAAGGCGCCGCGCGTCGTCATTCAGTCATTCTTGCGTATCAGGAGGACGCCATGAAGGGAAAGCTCGCTTCAGCCTCCCCGTGAAGGAGACCACGAAACGCCGTGCGGTCGAGCGCGCGCCGGTGGCGTGGACAAAGCAGTTGCGCGCAGACGAAAGGGCGCTCGCGCGTAGGATTCCGACCCGCGCGTCACACAAGACAGTGCTCGAGGCGTCCGCGAGGCTCGCGGATTCTCGATACGCGGGACAGCTCGATGGTGTGCTCGGCACCCTCCATGACGCAGTGCCGACGGTCGAACTCGCGCTCGCGAACGGTCGAAGGGCGTTGGTACATGACCGACCGGCGGAGGCGCTGCGGTGGCTCGTCCGCGCGCAATCGCTCGTCAGCGCGAAGGCGCCGGCCGTCGTCGCCAGGATCGCGTTCCTTCTCGGAAGCGTCTACATCTCCGGCAACGAGCTCGTCGCGGCGGATGCGGTGCTCGCATGGGTCGAGGGCATCCTGGGCGATCGCGCCGCGAAGAGCGCCGATGTCTTGCACCTGCAAGCGCTCATCGCAGAGGGGCGCGGGCACCGCGACGACGCGATGACGCTATACCGCGAGGTGCTCAAGCGCGCGAACTTCGCGCTGACGCCGATGACTCGCGTCCTCGCTCTCAGGAATCTCGCGGAAGCGATCGCCCACTCGCAGCCGCAGGAGAGTGCCGCGCTCTACGGTCTCGCGCTGGCCGTTCTCGACACCGACGAGCTCGACAGCGCGATGCGCTGCGCCATCGACAACGGCATGGGGTACGCGCTCCTATGCAGCGGAGACATCGACGGCGCCAGGCTCAAGCTGCAGCAGGCGTTGACGGAGGCGGGCCGCGTCGCGAGCGGGCGCGTCCAGCTCTACGCGAAGTTCAACCTTGCCATCGTCGACGAGCTGGGCGGCGATCTTGCCGCGGCCCAAACCGCACTTGAGGACGTCGAAGCAAACGCGGCGCGCTCGGGTATTGATGAGCTCGTGGGGTGGGTTCGGATCCGCAGCGTCTGGCTCGTGCTGCGATCGGCCGGACGCCAAGCGGCGGCTGCTGCATTGCGGAAGGCTTTCCCGTCCACACCAGGTCAGGGTTATCGCGACGCCATCGCCGTATTGAGCGCACTCATTCATCTCCAGGACCGGCGAGCGTCCTCGCGCGCTGAGCTCGCTTCGCTCGCCGCGATCTACCGCGAGCGCGGCGATGCGTTGACGGATTTCACGCTGACGCTCTGGCTGGCGCATGCGGACGCTGCGGGCGGCCGCACTGCGGCGGCGCGTCGGAATGTTCGGCACGCGTGCGCGCTCGGCTCCGAGCGCGGCTTCCGTCTGGGCACGAGCTGGTGGTCGGCAGACCTTGTCGAGGTCGCGCGCGCGTATGCAGCGCCGGAGTCCACGGCGTTCGTCGAGCGATTGTTCGCGCCACCGGCGTCGCCGGGCGCGGCGCCGGCCAGCATGGTCATCGTTTCACGCGACGGGTCCATCTCGGTCGATGGTGATGTCCTCGATGCGGAGGTCTGGCGAGTCGGCCGCTCGGGGAGTGGCGTGCTCCTGCGCTACTTCCGCGCGCTGCTATCGGCATATCCCGCTGCTTTGGCGCGCGATGCGCTGGCTGACTTGCTGTGGCCCCAAAGCGAGGGCGACAAAGCGATCCGTAACCTGTATGCAGCGACGAAGGACCTGCGCCGGGTGCTCGCCGGAATCCCGGGCATGCGGCTCGAGGTGGCTGAGGGTGCCTACCGGCTCGATCTGGGGAGCAATATCAGCGTGCGGTAGCGGTCTGGGAGCGTCCCCTAACCGTTCCCCCCAGCGGCGCCAGCAGGCTATCGCTCATGAGCAATGGGCAGTTCCGGGCCGATCTCGAAGGCCTCCGCGGCACCGCCGTGGCACTTGTCGTCCTCTTCCACGCCGGCCTGCTCGGCGTGGTCGGTGGATTCATCGGCGTCGATGCCTTCTTTGTGATCTCCGGTTTCCTTATCACCGGACTGCTCGCGCGAGAGCTCGCCGCGGACGGTCGGCTCGATCTTGCGGGCTTCTACGGTCGGCGCGCGCGACGCATTCTGCCAGCGGCGACGGTGGCGATCGTCGTGATCCTCGCCTGTGCCGCGTTCGTCGTCGCGCCGCTCGATCTCGGATCCATCGCGGTCGACGCATCGGCGTCGGGACTCTTCGTTGGAAATCTCGTGTTCGTGCTCCGCGCGACCGACTACTTTGGCGCCAGCGCGCCGTCGCCGTTCCTGCACTACTGGTCGCTCGGGGTGGAGGAACAGTTCTATCTCGTGTGGCCGCTGCTGTTGCTCCTGGCTTTCCGAGCGCGGCGTCCGCGGCTGATCACCTTCGCGGTCTTTCTCGGTTCGCTCGCGCTCTGCATCTGGCTCACGCCGACGCAGGCGCCGTGGGCGTTCTACATGCTGCCGACGCGAGCCTGGCAGCTCGCGCTCGGTGCGCTCCTCGCGCTCAATGCCTCCGCACTCGTGCGCGTCCCGTCTGCGATCGCCGCGCTCGGCGGATGGCTGGGCCTTGGTCTGCTCGGTCTCGCGGCGATCACGCTAGAGCCGAGCGTGGGCTATCCCGGCTTCGCCGCACTCGTGCCATCCGCCGGCGTCGCGCTCCTGATCCTCGGTGGCACTCGGCCCCTCGGTCCCGGTCGGCTGCTGGCGGTTTGGCCCCTGCGATGGCTCGGGCGCATCAGCTTTTCGCTGTATCTGTACCACTGGCCGCTGCTCGTCCTCGGAGAAATGGCATTCGGCAACCTGTCACTGACGACGCGCTGGTCGTTTGTGGCGGTCGCGGTCCTCATCGCGTACGCGAGCTGGCGTTTCGTCGAGCAGCCATTCCTGCGAACAGGACGTGTGCGACCGGCGCCGCGACGATCACTCGTCCTGGCCCTCGGCACGATCTGTATGGTGCTGGTCAGCTCGCAGGTCGTCGGACTCTTCGGCGCCGCGTCCCTCGCCGCGAGCGCCATTGATGCACCGGCAACGCTGGATCCGCTGCCGAGCTTGGCGGTCACGAGCGCGCCCGCCATGGCGCCGTATCCGCAGCTGGTGGAGTCGAGCGCGTCGCCGACGGTCGCGCCGTCACCGTCATCGGGCCCACGTACGCTCGCGCCGAGCATCGCTGATGCGCGTTCCGACGTCGACGGCTTGAACGAGCGTGGATGTGGCCTGTCGCTCACGGGTACCCGGCCGCCGCTCTGCGAGCTCGGCGATACGGACGGCGCAGTCACCGTCGCGCTCGTCGGCGATTCTCACGCTGCCCAGTGGTTCCCCGCCCTTGAGATCATCGCCCAGGAGCGTGGCTGGAAGATCCTGCCGTTCACGAAGGACTCCTGCATCTTCGTGGACACGCGGATCATCTCGCTGCATCTGCAACGTGAGTACACCGAATGCGCGCTGTGGCGGGAGCAGGTCATTGCGGCGATACAGCGCGCACACCCTGACCTCGTCGTGGTGTCCTCGAGCCGATGGGTGCATCCGGTCAACGCCGGGGACGCCGACGCGCAGGTGCAGGCCGACGCGATGGCGCGCCTTCTGAAGCGGCTGCCCAGCCGTATCGCGATCATCGCCGACACGCCGCTGAACGACCAGGACATCCCGGCGTGCCTGTCGCGACGGGATCGCA
>JANMWW010000283.1:0-18159 GCA_031394155.1 Chloroflexota bacterium
GCATCGTCGGCGGTCGCGAGAAAGAACATGTCGCGCGACTCGATGAACGCCGCGTCGTGAGGCGAGATCTCGTCCGAGACGAGCACCTCCTCGATCCGGTCGGCGATGCGCCGCGTGTCGTACTTGTCCTGAAGGTCGCGATTCCCGTCGTGATAGATGACCGACATGTTCCCCTCCCCTTCCAGCTAGTCCGCTGCGGTGGCGGTCTGCGGTGAACGGTAGTCCGCGAGCGGCGCGACGTCATAGGTCACGGCCGACGCGCGCAGCGCGGTGACCACCGCCAGCGCCGTGTCGAGCGAGGTGAGGCAGGGTACGCGCGCCTCGACGGCCGCGCGGCGGATCAGGAAGCCGTCGCGATCCACGGTCTTGCCGAGCGTCGGCGTGTTCACGACGGCAGCGCAGCGGCCGGAGCGGATCACCTTAAGGATCTCGTCCTGTCCTTCCGACAGCTTCCCCACCTCGCGCACGTCGATCCCCAGCGAGCGGATGAGCGCGGCAGTGCCGCGCGTGGCCACGAGGTCGTACCCGAGCCAGTGGAAGCCCTCGATGATCGCGACCACTTCTTCCTTGTCCTTGTCGGCCACCGTGATGAGCACCTCGCCGCTGGGCATCGGCGCGAGACCCGCCGCCACCAGCGCCTTCCACAACGCCGGCGCGAACGTGCGATCGACACCCATGACCTCCCCCGTGCTCTTCATCTCCGGTCCGAGGTACGTGTCGACATCGAGGAGCTTGGCCATGGAGAACACCGGCGCCTTGAGCGCGACGAGCGGCGCCTCGGGCCAGATCCCGTCCGGCCGCGTGTAGCCCTGGGCCTCGAGCGTCGACCCAAGCGAGACCGCGACCGCGAGGGAAACCAGAGGGACGCCGGTGACCTTCGTGAGGAACGGCACGGTGCGCGAGCTGCGCGGGTTCACCTCGAGGACCCACACGCGGCCCTCCTCGACGATGAACTGGATGTTCAGGAGCCCCTTCACCGGCAGCGCCTTCGCGATCTGCGCGGTGAGCGCGACGATGCGCGTGCGCTCGTCCGCGGTGAGGTTCTGCGCGGGATAGACGGCGTAGCTATCGCCGGAGTGCACGCCGGCGCGCTCGATGTGCTCCATGATCCCGGCGACCAGCGTGTCGTGGCCATCGCTCACCGCGTCGACCTCGACCTCTTTGCCGCGCAGGTACTTGTCGACGAGCACGCGGCCCGTGCCGGCCTCGAGCGCCGAGTGGAAGTAGCGCTCGAGGTCCTCCTTCGCGTACGCGATCTCCATGCCGCGCCCGCCGAGCACGTACGACGGACGCACCAGCACCGGATAGCCGATCTCCTCCGCGACGGCGAGCGCCTCGCTGAGCGACGCGGCGGTGCTGCCGGGCGGCTGCGGGATGCCGAGCGCGTTCGCGAAGTCGTTGAAACGGCGACGATCCTCCGCGAGCGCGATCGCATCCGCGGACGTACCGGCGATGCGTCCACCCATGCCGGCGATGCGCTCGGCGACGTTCAGCGCGGTCTGCCCGCCGAACTGCGTGAGGACATCGCACGCGCCTTCATTCTCGAGCACGCTCGCGATCGACTCCTCGTCGAGCGGATCGAAGTACAGGCGCGCCGACGCGTCGAAATCTGTCGAGACCGTTTCGGGATTGCTGTTCACCATGATCGGCGCAACTCCCTGCGCCCGGAGCGCCATCGCGGCCTGCACGCAGCAGCAGTCGAATTCGATCCCCTGCCCGATCCGGATCGGACCGCTGCCGATGATCACAGCCTTCGGGCCGGCGATCGGCTCAGCCTCGTTCTCCTGCTCGTACGTCGAGTAGAAGTAGGGCGTGACCGCCTCGAATTCCGCGGCACATGTGTCGACCATCTTGTAGACGGGACGGATGCTCCACTGCTGCCGCAGGCGGCGCACGTCTGCCGGCACCATGCCCGTGAGTGTTGCGATATCCGAGTCGGCGAACCCGAGCCGCTTCGCCCGACGGAGCAGATCGGGTGTCGGCGTCTTGCCCTGCAGCTCGTCCTCTGCGAAACGGACGATGCGCGCCATCTTCCGCAGGAACCACCGATCGATCCGCGTCGCGTCGTGTGTCTGCTCCAGCGTGGCTCCGCGGCGGAGCGCGGCGAACACGCGCCAGAGGCGGTCGTCGGTCGCAGCACCAGCGAGGAACGTGTCGACGAACGCTTTCGGGTCCGGCACGTCGACCCAGGCCGGTGCCTCCCACAGGAGACCGACGCCCTTCACCTCGAGCGAGCGCAGCGCCTTCTGCAGGGCGGCCTCGAAGGTGCGGTCGATGGCCATGACCTCGCCGGTCGCCTTCATCTGCGTGCCCAGCGTGCGGTCGGCCGTCGGGAACTTGTCGAACGGCCAGCGCGGGATCTTCACGACGACGTAGTCCAGCGCGGGCTCGAACGCCGCAGACGTCTTCTGCGTCACGGCATTCGGGATCTCGTCGAGTCGCTTGCCGATCGCTATCTTCGCCGCGACCCGCGCGATCGGATAGCCGGTGGCCTTCGAAGCAAGCGCCGACGACCGTGAGACGCGGGGGTTGACCTCGATGACGAAGTACGGCACCTGCGCATCGGGATCCGACGTCGGCGTGCGATCGGGATGAAGACCGAACTGGATGTTGCAGCCACCCTCGATGCCGAGCGCGCGGATGATCTTGAGGGCGGCGCTGCGCAGCATCTGGTATTCCTTGTCGGTCAGCGTCTGCGATGGCGCGACGACGATCGAGTCGCCGGTATGCACGCCCATCGGGTCGATGTTCTCCATGTTGCAGACCGTGATGCAGGTGTCCGCGCTGTCGCGCATCACCTCGTACTCGATCTCTTTCCATCCGACGAGCGATCGCTCGATCAGGACCTGGCCAATTGGCGATGCGGCTATACCCCTGGCAGTAACGACCCTTAGCTCATGCTCGTCCATTCCGAAGCCACCGCCGGTCCCGCCGAGCGTGTATGCCGGACGGACGATCACCGGATACCCGATGCGCTCCGCGAACGCGACCGCCTCATCGACGTTGTGCGCGGTTACCGATTCGGGCACCGGCTCGCCGATCGAGATGAGCAACTGCTTGAAAGCCTCGCGATCCTCGGCCTGCTGGATCGCACGCAGCGGCGTGCCGAGCAGGCGCACTCCGTAGCGCTCGAGCACGCCAGCCTCCGCCAGCGCGACCGCAAGGTTGAGCCCGGTCTGCCCGCCCAGCGTTGGGAGCAGACCGTCAGGCCGCTCCTTCGCGATGATCCGCTCGATGACCTCGACGGTGAGCGGCTCGATGTAGGTCACGTCGGCCACGCCCGGGTCGGTCATGATGGTGGCCGGATTCGAATTCACGAGGACGGTCTCGATGCCCTCCTCGCGCAGCGCGCGGCAGGCCTGCGTGCCCGCGTAATCGAACTCCGCGGCCTGGCCGATGATGATGGGCCCGCTTCCGATGATCAGAACCTTCATGCGTCGATCCAGCCGCCGCCGGTGATGACGGCGCGCCCGCCGACGTGGACGCTGGTGATCGCGTCACCCTCGCGCCCCACGCGCACGTAGAGCAGCGACGGCCGCCCCATCTCGTAGCCCTGCTCGACGACGATGCGCTTTCCATCGGAGAGTCCGTGGCGCACGAGGTACGCACCGAGCGGACCGCAGGCGGAGCCGGTGGCGGGATCCTCGGCCACGCCCTGCCATCCAGCGAACATCCGGCCGTGCACGGTCGACCCCGGATCGACCGTCTCGCGCGTGAAGATGAACGCCGCCTCAGTCAGCCCGCGCGGCGATGCGCCTTTGACGATCTCGATGTCGTGCACGGGCACGAAGATGAATTCGTTGCCGCTCGAGCCGATCTCGATCGGGAGAGACGGGTCGATATCCGAAGCCCGGAGCGAAAGGAGATCGGCGATCGCCGTTGCGGCAGGTCCGGAACGGAATTTCGGGAGCGGCTGCTCCATCTCGCTGAAGCCATCGCGCACGGTGACCTTGAGCGTTCCGACTCGCTCTTCGATGCGCAGCGTCGCGTCGGCGCCGCCGGCGAGGAAAAAGCCAGCCCCGACCGTCGGGTGCCCGGCGAACGGAAGCTCGCGCGCTGGCGTGAAGATACGCAAGCGATGATCGGCGCCGTGCTCGGCCGCCATCACGAAGACGGTCTCTGGGAGATTCAGCTCCTTCGCGATCGGCTGCATCGCGGCTTCAGGGATCGCGTCACCTCGGCGGAAGACAGCGAGCTGGTTGCCCCCGAACTTCGTGTCGGTGAACACATCGAGGAGCGCGTACTCGTGGCGGGTCACCGCCGCGTCACGCTGATCGCCGTTCGACCGCGCCGCGAACGTCGCTCATGAATCGGTCGAAGACCGGCTCGTTATCGCGCGGCCCCGGCGCGCCCTCGGGGTGGTACTGGTAGCTACGGATCGGCAACGACGTGTGCGCGAGTCCTTCGACCGAACCGTCGTTGAGGTTGCGCGCTGACACGACGAAGTCGCTGTCCGCGGGGATCGATGCCTCGTCGACCTGGAACTCATGGTTCTGGCTCGTGATGACGACCTTCCCGGTGTCGAGATCGCGCACCGGGTGGTTCGCACCGTGGTGGCCGAACGGCAGGCGTGAGGTCGACGCCCCGATCGCCCGGCCGATGAGCTGGTGGCCGAGGCAGATGCCGAGCACCGGCAGCGGCCGCGCGGTCCCGCGCGATATCGCGGTGTCGAGGAGGAGCTTCACGTTGTGCGCGATCTGCTCGATCGCGGCCGGATCGCCCGGGCCATTGGTGATGACGACGCCGTCGGGCGACCACGACAGGATGTCGCGCGCGCTCGACGTCGCCGGGAACACTTTCACCGTCGCGCCGCGCTTGACCAGGCAGCGGATCTGGTTCTCCTTCACGCCGGTGTCGAGCAGCGCGACCTTCGGGCCGCTGCCGACCTGCCGCCCGACGCCTGTCGCTTCGACGACGAGGGGACGCGCGGCCAGCGGTGCCGATGCGCGCGCCTTCGCGATGGCTTCCTGCGCGACACCCGGATCGTGCGCGAGATGCGGTGGCACCTGCAGCATCGCGCCGCGCAACGTGCCCTTCGAGCGCAGCCGGCGGACGAGCGCGCGCGTATCCACTCCCGCGATGCCCGGGACGCCGTACTGCCGCAGGTACGCGTCGAGATCGACGGTGTCGTCGCGGCACGTCGTGTCAAGCTCACGCACGACGAGCGCTTCGATCCAGGGACGACGCGATTCGGACGCGCGGTCGAACGTGCCGTAGTTGCCGATGAGCGGATAGGTGAGGACCACGATCTGCCCGTTGTACGACGCGTCGGAGGCGATCTCCTGGTAGCCGGTCATCGCCGTGTTGAAGACGACCTCGCCCCACGCCGCCGACGCGTCGCCGAACGCCTCGCCCCACCAGGCGCTGCCGTCCTCGAGGCCGAGCACCGCCGCCCTGCTCATTGGTGCATAACTATACGGTCCGGATGAATAAAGATGCAATTGCGTCTCGGCCAGCAGAGCGGCGCCACCGTTAGCGGACGGCTTGCGCTTCGCCACGGGCTGCCCTTTCGTACCGCACGTCGCCGCCGACCGCCGCGACCATGACGCGTCCGCGCAGCCCGACGCCGAGGAGCGGCGTGTTCTTGCCAAGGCTCGTCAGATCTTGTGCGCTCACGATCCACGGCTCGTCCACTTTTATCGCGATCCAATCATCGGTGCTGGGAGTGATGCCGAGCACGCGCGCCGGTCCGTCGGTCAGAGCGCGGATCGCGATCTCGAGATCGCACCAGCCGGCGTTCACGCCGCCGAGCACAAGTGACAGCGCGGTCTCGAGTCCGCTGATGCCGAACGCGGCCTGATCGAACTCGACCTCCTTGCCGACGCTGGCGTGCGGTGCGTGATCGGTCGCGATCGCGTCGACGGTCCCATCGACGAGGCCGATCCAGAGCGCGCGCACGTCGTGGAGCGTGCGGAGCGGGGGATTCACCTTCGTGTTCGAGTCGTACGGCGTCGCGTTCGCCGGTGCGGTCGCCATTTCCTGGCCCTTCAGACCCTGCTCCCACGCGAGCGCGCGTCGACCGCGCACCCAGTCATCGGTCAAAGCGAGGTGATGCGGTGTGACGTCGCAGGTCACCCGGATTCCCCTTTTTTTGGCCGCCCGCACCATGTCGATGGATCCCGCCGTCGAGAGATGCGTGAGGTGAACGCGCGCGCCCAGCTCGCCCGCGATCAAGATCGCTCGCGAAACACCGATCTCTTCGGCCGCACTCGGCATACCAGGCAGTCCGAGCGCGGCGGACACCACGCCTTCGTTCATCACGCCCTTGCCCGAGAGCTCGGCGTCCTGCGGATGCTCGATGACGAGCAGGTCTTTAGTCCGCGCGTACTCCAGCGCATGCCGGAACAGGCCGCCGTCGGAGACCGGAGAGCCGTCGTCCGAGAACGCGACCGCACCGGCGGCGGCGAGCTCCATCAGATCAGCGAGCTCCTTCCCCTTGCGACCGCGCGTGATCGTCGCGATCGGGAGGACCCGCGCGCCGCCTGCCGCGGCTCCGCGCGACAGGACCTCTGCGACAAGGCCGGGTGTGTCGATGACCGGCTCGGTGTTCGGCATCGCGCAGATCGTCGTGAAGCCGCCGCGCAGCGCGGCCCGCGCGCCGGTCGCGATCGTCTCCGAATCCTCGAAGCCCGGCTCGCGCAGGTGCGCATGCAGGTCGATGAAGCCCGATGTGACCAGAAGGCCCTGCTTTTCCGCGGTTTCCCTATCCATCACGCCGCCTCCAGGGGCGTGCCCGTGAGCAGATAGAGGAGCGCCATGCGGACCGCGACACCATTCGTGACCTGCTTCTCCACGAGCGAGCGCGCGCCGTGCGCGACCGCGGCGTCGATCTCGACGCCCTCGTTCATCGGACCCGGGTGCATGACGGGCGCGTTCGGGCGCATCAGCGCGACGCGCTTCTCGGTCAAGCCCCACACGCGCGTGTACTCACGCAGCGATGGCAGGAGCCCGTTCTCCTGGCGCTCTTTCTGCAGCCGCAGCGCGATCACCGCGTCGGCGGAGTCGAGCGCTCGATCGAGATCGGGCTCGTACGTCACGCAGGGCGGCAGCATTCCCCGCCGCCAGGCCGTCGGGATGAGCGTGGGCGGACCGGAGAGCGTGATCGTCGCCCCGAGGGGCGCGAGCGCGTGAATGTCGGAGCGCGCCACGCGACTGTGGATCACATCCCCCACGATCACGATGCGCTTCCCAGTGAGATCGCCGAGCGCGCCGCGGAGCGTGTACGCGTCGAGCAGACCCTGCGTGGGATGTGCGTGCCAGCCGTCGCCGGCGTTGATCACCGCCGCGTCGGTGCGCTCCGCCACGAAGTACGGCGCACCAGAGGAGGCGTGGCGCATCACGATGATGTCCCCACCCAGCGCCTGCAGCGTGCGCACAGTGTCGTAGAGGGTCTCGCCCTTCTCGACGCTCGATCCGCTGGCCGTGATGTTCGTGACGTCGGCAGAGAGCGCCTTGGCCGCGAGCTCGAACGACACGCGCGTGCGCGTCGAGGATTCCGCGAAGAACAGGATGACCGTCTTGCCGCGCAGCGGGGGTGCCTTGCGAATGGGGCGCTGAAGGATCTCGACCATCGCGCCGGTCGTCTCGAGGACCGCTTCGATCTCGTCGCGGCGCCAGTCGTTCAGCTCAAGGACGTGCCGGCGCGACCACTTCAAACGGTCACCGCTTCTCTGGCGACGAGCTCGACCTCATCGCGCCCGTCGACCTCGACCAGATGTACGCGCACGTCGTCCGTCACTTTGGTGGGCACGTTCTTGCCGACGAAGTCCGCGCGTATCGGCAGCTCGCGGTGACCGCGATCGACGAGCACCGCCAGCCGGATGGCGCGCGGCCGTCCGTAGTCGACGAGCGCATCAAGCGCGGCCCGGATCGTCCTCCCGGTGAACAGGACATCGTCGACGAGGATCACGACCTTGTCGTCGACGGAAAAGTCGAGTGCCGACTCATGCACGACCGGGGCGTATCCGATGCGGGTCAGGTCGTCGCGGTAGAGCGTGATGTCGAGCGAGCCGAGAGGCAACCGCGTGTTCTCATGCGTGGCGATCGCGTCGCGGACGCGCGTCGCGAGGATATCGCCGCGCGCGCGGATGCCGACGATCGCCAGAGCAGAGAGGTCGCGGTCGCGTTCGACGACCTCATGCGCGATGCGAGAGATCGCCCGACGAACGTCGTCGGCGCTGAGCAGCACGGTACGCGGCGTCGCCATCTTGGGTCTTTCCTTCCCGGCCTCACAGGACCGATCGTTAAAGGTGGTGCGCAGATCGAACTATAACGCGCTCGTTCTACCTTGGTGAGATGCGCCGCTTTGTCGCCGCGTGTGGCGTGGTCATGCTTGCGGCGGTCCTCGTGATGGCCTCGAGATCCGCCGGGACCGCGCCGCGGCCCGCCGCCTCAGCGACCGCGGCGCCGACATTCGCGATCGCCGATCCATCCGACAGGTCGCGGGTCGTGCCTTCGGCCGCCCACGGTCGTATCGCGCTGGAGGACCGCATCGACCGGAGGCGATGGATCCTGCGCGACCTCGCCATCCCGATCGAGGGCGCGGGCGTGCCGACGGATCCCGAGCTGCTCCCCAACGCAGCGCGCGAATTCCGCGGCGGGTGGCACGAGGGCCTCGACTTCCCGGCCGACGCGGGGACAGAAGTGCACGCCGTGGCCGGCGGAACGATCGCGCGCATCGATCACGACTTCGTCGATTGGTCAGCTGAGGAGAAGGAGCGTGCGCTCGCGCAGGCCGTCGAGCTCGGCTACACGCCCTCGTCCACACTCGACCGGATCCGCGGCCGCCAGGTCTGGATCGACCACGGGGGCGGTGTGGTGAGCCGCTACGCGCACCTGTCCACGGTCGCCGGCCTGAGCGTCGGCGCGATCATCGAGCGCGGGCAGGTGGTCGGTCTTGTGGGGAGCAGTGGTTTTCCCGAGGGCGGGCCGCACCTGCACCTCGAGATCCGTACCGGCTCCAGCTACCTCGGGGACGGACTCACGGGCGATGCGCTTCTGGGCGCGATCGCGAAGGCATTCGCGGCGCCCTGAGGAGCGGTGCCCCGCGGGCGTCTAGCGGAGGCCGGTTCGGCGGGCGCGCAGGGCAGCCTCGAGGACGACTTCGACCGCTTCGCTGGCGACCGGGCGAGGAAGCTTGGTGAACACACCGATCTCGGCGGACTTCTCTTTGTCGGGGATGTCGTACCACCAGGTCAGGTGCGAGAGGTCGCACATGTAGACGTACGCCGTGGTCGGCTTTGGCAGCTCGTAGCGGATGGCTCCGAGAAGGTCGAGGCGGCTCGCGACGATGCGAGCCGAGTCCCAGAGCTCGCGGCGCGCGACCTCGAGGATCGTCTCACCCGAGCGACGCGCGCTCGTCGGGAAGTGCCAGCCACCGGCGTCGGGCGAACGCACCCACACAGTGAGGCTGCCGTAAAAGGGAATGACCATCGCGATCTGAGCGGAGGCGGGGGGGAACTCTTTGAAGGTCGAGTCGCGGCGTGAGACGAATGTCAGATCCGCCATCGTTCGCTTAGTAAGCCGGACGCTGAGCGACTCGTCAATAGGCCGCGTGGTGACAAGGTGGTGAGAGCGAGCAGGCGGACGGCCGACTATACGTGAAGCGCGTCGATGGTACGGAACGGATCGGTCGCAATAACGCTCGCCGCGTAGAGCTCCATCGCGCCGATGTCGGAAGTCTTGTTCGCGGGATCCCCGCGATCGACAAGATGCGCGATCGGCGGAAAGCGGCGCCAGTCTTCGCCGTCCGGCGCAAGGGGCGGCAGGTAGAGCGCCATGTTGTAGGCGAGAACGCCGACGGATCTGTAAGCCGCGATCGCGCGCGCAAGCGCGGCGGCGAGACTCGCTTCGTTCATCCCGGGGCGGCCGAGGACCACGACCTCGCGCTCCTTGATCGGCGTGATCGACGCGATGACGCGCGCGCTGCCGATCTCGACGCCGAGCCCGAGCGCCTCGTGCACGAGCCAGAGGTCGTCGAAATAGTCTCGGGAGTAGGTCGTGTCGTACGCCAGCGCCTGCCGGCGCAGCGCTTCGATCTTCGGGTAATGCGCGCCGCGCGTCGCCGTCATCTGCATGTGACCGTGCACGATCGAGCCGCCGGCGCGCCAGAGGCAGTTCCACATCACGAAGAGGTAGCGTGCCGCCGGATCGGCCGTGAGCGCGGCCTCACCCCACCGGCGCGCCGTATCGAGGTGGTCGCGCATGACCGCGGCGTCGACCGGTGCCAGGGGATCGTGCTCCTTGAAGACGAGGACGCCGTGATAGCCGTCGTACTTCGCGACGTTCGACGCGGTGATGCCGTATTCGCCGGTGATCCGGCCGAACGTATCCGCTGGCGTCCCCTCGAGCGGCTTGTCGAATGGATCATTTGCCGAGCTCGCGATGATCGCGTGGACCTCGTCGGCGCCCTTGACCTCCATCGGCCGCATCGCCCGAAGGTCGTTGAAGAGCGCACCTTCGAGCGTGATGTTGTTCGTCACGCGCACGATGCGCTGCGTACGCACGGCCTCGACGGACCCGAAGAGCTTCGTGATCCAGGCGCTCATCTGCGGCGGCGGTTCGACGTGACCGGTGGTGGTCGACACGGTGAAGAGCCGATCCGCCACCGCGCGCGCGTCCGCGGGCAGGCTCGCGATAGCCTCCTCGAGGTCCACGATCGATCGAGTTAGGCGCTTCGCCGTAGCTTCACCGCCCTCTTGTAGAGGTCGACATACCGCTTGGCCGAGGCGTTCCACGAGTGGTCCTCACGCATCACGCGCTGGACGAGCTCGCGCCAGGGCGCGCCGTCCGCCTTGGATCGCTTCATCGAGCGATCGAGCGCTTTCGTGAAGGTGGCCGCGTCGTATTTCGTGAAGGAAAAGCCGTTGCCGGTGTTGGGCTCAGCGTCGACATCGCGCACGGTCTCGGCAAGCCCGCCGACCGCGTGCACGACCGGGATCGTGCCGTAGCGGAACGAGATGAGCTGCCCCAGCCCGCATGGCTCGAACCGCGACGGCATGAGGAACATGTCGCTGCCGGCGTAGATGCGCTGCGCGAGGGCCGCGTCGAAACCCAGCGTGAGCCAGAGCTTTCCCGCGGAGCGTCCCGCGAGACCTTTCCACTTCGCCTCGTACGCCGGATCGCCCGTTCCGAGGACGACGATCTGTCCGCCGCTCTGGAGGATGTGCGGCGCGACGGCGGTCAGGAGATCGATGCCTTTCTGTTCGACGAGACGGCCGACCACGCCATAGACCGGCGCCGTTGGATCGACCGTCAGCTTACCCTCGCGCTGCAGCGCGTCCTTGTCCTTCGCCTTGCCGGAGGGGTCGTCGGCGCTGTAGCGCGCCCCGATGTTCGGATCGGTCGCGGGATCGAAGGCCTTCGTGTCGATCCCGTTCACGATGCCGACCAGACGCCGCCGTCGCGATCGCAGAAGGTCTTGCAAGCGCTCGCCGAACTCTGGCGTGAGGATCTCCTCCGCATAGCGCTGGCTCACTGTGCTGACGATGTCGGCGGTGGCGATGGCACGCGCCATCGGATTGCATTCGTTCGGATCCTCGATCGCAAGACGCGCCCGCGGGAGGCCGATGGCCTTGAGCACTTCGGCCGACGTGCGTCCTTGATACGCAAGGTTGTGGATCGTGAACACCGTCGCGACGTTCTTCATGCCGCGCGCGACGAGCGGTACGAGGAGCGCCGCGTGCCAGTCGTGCGCGTGGACGACATCAGGGCGCGCATCGCGCAGATCCTCGAAGACGGCGCGGCAGAAGAACGCGTACCGCATGTTGTCGTCGGGTGCGCCGTAGACCTTGTCGCGCGCGAGCGCCCGCGCATTGTCGACGAACATGACGCGCACGCCCTCGCGCTGGGCGGAGGGGTAAGACGTGCGCACGCTCTTTCCCCCGAATTGCACTGCTCGACTTGGACCGCTCTTGCTGATCCCGAACTTTGCGCGGTCGATCGTGCCGTGCAGCGGAAGGTAGAGCGTCACGTCGTGACCGAGGGCGGCGAGGGCCTGAGGGAGCGAACCGGCGACGTCTGCGAGGCCACCTACCTTCGCGTAGGGCGCGGCCTCAGCCGCGGCGAAAACGATCTTCACGGACGTCTGGATGTTAACCACCTGTAAGGAGGCGGCGTCGAGCGGGTGTCGGCGTGTCCTCTGGCGACACGATGCCGTTAGATGGGCAGGTACACACGGTGACAACGCCAAACCGCCCAGGAGGCAACAACAAGATGTTCGGGATCCGCCGCAAGGCCGCAATCACCATCACGACCGCGATCTTCGGGACCGCGCTGCTGGGCGGCGCCGCGCTCGCGGCATTCGCTCCGGCGCTGCTCGAAGCACCACTCGTCGCCGGCCTCGACGCCACACCGAGCGCGCAGGCTGGACAGCCCCGTCGCGCCGACAACATGAGGAAGATCCTCGACGCGCTGGTCGCGAGGAACGTGATCACGCAGGCGCAGGAGGACGCGATCCTCGCGGCCGTGCAGGGCGACCGGACAGGCGAGGAGGTCGTCCACAAGGTGCTCGGTGCGCTCTTCGACCAGAGCGTGACGTACCTCGGCACCAACCCGGCGGATCTGAAGACGGCACTTCCGGGCACGAGCCTCGGCGCGATCGCCGACAAGACCACGGGCAAGAGCAAAGCCGGTCTCGTGACTTCACTGACGACCTACGCGAACGGCGCCATCGACAAAGCCGTTGCCGACAAGAAGCTCACGGCTGATCAGGCGGCGAAGGCAAAGTCCAGCGCGCCCGCCCAGATCACCAGGTTCGTTGACCATACGTATCCCGCGAAGACGCCGCGCACCGTGACGCCGAAGGCGCCGAAGCCCGCGGTCGCTCCGCGCGTGCAGAACTTCATCGGCGACGCCGCGAGCGCCGCGCGGGACTACCTCGGCCTGACGGCCGCTGACCTCGCGACGAGCCTCCGTTCGGGAAAGAGTCTCGGCGAGGTCGCCGACACCACGGTCGGCAAGACCCGGACGGGACTCATCGCGACGATGGCCGCGTCGACGAACACGAAGATCGACAAGGCGGTCACGGACGCCAAGCTGGCCGCGGATCAGGCCACGTCGTTGAAGGCCGCCGTCCAGACCGCGGTGACGGCGCTTGTGGATCGGAAAGGCCCGGCAAAGGGCACGACGCGCTAGACCGGTCGCAGTTGGGTCTCTAAGGGGCGCGTCTGCTGGGTGAATGAGCCGCTGATGTAACGGGCGCCTCCGGGAGCCGTTCACTTCTCAGGTTGAAGAGCACACCGATCGGGGGAGGCGCATGGGCAATCCATTCGCACACACTGTCGCCAATGGGAGCCACGGTATAGTCGCCGCGCGCCAGTCGGTAATCGAGCTGGCTGTGGAGCGTGTCCTGGACAAGCGCTACAAGATCATGTCGCCCATCGGCACGGGGGGCTCATCCCAGGTTTACCTCGCACAGGACACCGTGCTCAACCGCGAGGTCGCGATCAAGGTCCTGGATGCCGCCGCGGCTGCGGATCCGGTCCTCCGCAAGATGTTCGTCAAGGAAGCGCGCGCGCTCGCGGCGCTCTCCCACCCGAGCATCGTCGCGGTGTACGACGTCGGCGAGGTCGATGGCCTGCCGTTCATCGTCATGGAGCACCTTCCCGGCGGGTCGCTCAAGCAGCGCATCGAGCGCGGCGGACCGCTCTCGCCGTTCGATGCGGTGACACAGGCCGCCGAGATCGCGAACGGTCTCGCGTTCGCGCACGGGAAGGGCATCATCCACGCTGACCTCAAGCCGTCGAACATCCTGTTCGACGCGAACGACCACGCGAAGATCGCCGACTTCGGCATCGCGCGCACGCCGCAGGAGGACGCGGATACGCCGCAGCTCTTCGCCACCGCCATGTACGTCGCGCCCGAGCGTGTCGAAGGCAAGGCTGCGACCGCGGCGACCGATGTGTACGGCCTGGGTCTGATCCTCTACGAGATGCTCGTCGGAAAGCCGCCCTTCGTGAGCGCGAACGCCGCCGTCCTGATGCGCGACCACGTCGTGCGCGTGCCAGTGCCGCCGAGCCATCTGCGGCCTTCCCTCGTGCGCGAGCTCGACACGATCGTCCTGAAGACGCTCGCGAAGGAACCGCGGCTCCGCTACCAGAAGGCATCGGAGGTCGCGCAGGCGCTGGTCTCGATCGAGAACCTCGACAAGGAGCTGGCCACCACGCGCTTCACCTCGGTGATGACCGAACCCATTCGCGACTTCGTGCCGGGCGTCGGCCAGAGCCCGGTCGTGGCGCTGCTGTCGAATTACGGGCAGCCCGTTCGCCATCTGTTCTTCGGCGCATTCATCGCGCTGCCGCTCGTCGCGCTCGCGACGCTCGCCGGCTTCGGCGTCATCCCGGTCGCGATCGCCGCGGGCGGTGTGCTGCTCGTCGCCGTCGGCGGGCAGCTCGGAATGGCGGTCGGCATCTCGTGGGCGCTCTGCACCATGCTGCTGTTCCTGTTCGTGCCCGGCCTCGCGGTCGTGCACGCACTCCTGGGCGTATGGCTATGGGTGCGCGATGTGCCGCCCGAGCGAACTGCGCTCGCCATGGCGATGCCGGTGGCTGCGCCGTTCGGCCTCGCGCCCGCGCTCGTGCTGACCGCCGCGGCGGTGGAAGGCCTCATGGGTGTGGTCACTGCCGCGTGGGGCGCGTTCATGTGCGTCATCGTCGCGATCGCGATGGGCCGGCAGAATTTCGGACCCTTCGTCGAGACCGGCTTCGTCATCGAGCAGCCCACCCTCTTCGATCCGGTCCGCGCCGCCCAGACCGGCGCGGCTCTGACCAATGTGCTCATCTCGACGTCCGACCGGTTCGGACCGCTCGGTGTCCTTCTCGCCCCGGAGACCCTCTGGTCGCAGCTCGCGGCGCTCGTTTCGCGGGTCGTCGGCTCGGATGTCGCCGCGATCGCCACGGTGCTCGCGTGGACCATCTCTGCGCTCGCGGTCTGGGCGGTCACACGCATGCTGCGCAGCTTCTTCGATACGCTGCTGCGGAGCCACGGATGGTTCGCGCTCTACGTCTTCGCGCAAGCGGTCGGCACGATCGCGGGCGCATCGATCCTCTTCATGCTGTTCGTCACGTGGGGGCCGCTGTCAAAGGCGGCCGCGCGACCCGCTGAGAACGTGCTGCTGCTCTCCGCGTTCGTCTGCGCCATGGTGGCCACGGCCGCGAGCGTCGTGATCAGCGCGACGACCCGCCCTGAGGTGATCGAAGAGCACAGCCCGATGGTCTCGGGCCGGAGAGCGACCCGCTAGACCGAGGCGATCCGCTCGCGGAGACGCGCTTCGCGACGCAAGCCCTCGCCGTTCTCCTCGGGTGCGCATCTTCATCATCGCGCTCGCCCTCGGCGTCGCGGCGACCATCGCGTTAGGCGCGTCCTCGGCCGACGGCCAGGCGATCGCGCCCTATGTCGTCGTCCTGCAGGACGGCACCGACGTCGCCGCGAAGGTGGCCGAGCTCGAGCGCATCCACAGCTTCAAAGCCGATCACCGCTACACATCCAGCGTCTCCGGGTTCGCCGCGCGGCTCGCGGGTCGGCAGCGCATGGCCATCGCGCGCGATCCCGCCGTCGCGTCGATCCACGATGACAAGGCGGTTCGACTCGCGCCTCCGTCACGCACCTCGCGCGCCGCGTCCCTTGCGACCGGCGTGAAACGCGTGGGTGGCGGCTCGAAGCTCGCGGCCGGCGTTGCCGTGGCCGTGCTCGACACCGGCATCGACCTCAGCCATCCCGACCTCAACGCCCTCGCCGGCACGAACTGCACCGGCGGAGCGAACCGCCGCGCATCGGCGGTATCCGACGGGCACGGGCACGGCACGCACGTGAGCGGGACGATCGGTGGAAAGAACGGCATCGGCGTCGCGCCGGGCACGACGGTCTATGCGATCAAGGTGCTCGACGACCAGGGTCGGGGCAGCACGTCGGCGGTCATCTGCGGCATCGACTGGGTCACCGCGAACGCCGCCAAGCTCGGAATCCGCGTCGCGAATCTGAGCCTCGGCATGCCAGGCACGCCCGACAGCGACTGCGGCCGCACCAGCCATGACGTCCTGCACAAGGCGCTGTGCCGTTCGGTCGACGCGGGTGTCGTCTACGTCGTCGCGGCGGGCAATGACGCCGCCGACATAGCGGGCGACGTGCCCTCCGGCTATCCCGAGGTGCTCGCGGTGACCGCGATGTCCGACACGGATGGCGCGCCCGGGGGTCGCGGCCCGAGCGCGGCCTGCGGACCGAACGAGCGTGACGACGCCTTCGCGAGCTTCTCCAACTACGCGAGCTCGGCGGCCGACACCGGGCACATCGTCGCGGGCCCCGGCGTGTGCATCCGATCGTCCTGGCCGGGCGGCGGGTATCACACGATCTCCGGCACGAGCATGGCCTCGCCGCACGTCGCCGCGACGGTCGCGCTCTGCATCTCAGCGGGCCGCTGCCGCGGGACCGCGCGATCGATCATCGCGCAGATCCGGTCGGACGCCGCGGCGCACGGCGAGGGTTTCTCAGGCGACGAGCACGCTCCGCTCGCGCGACGGCACTACGGCGACCTCGTATGGGCAGGCGGGTACTGATCGGTGCGCGCGTCGATGCGCGTTCGGGACGAGAATGCTCGTCGTGGCAGTGGACTGGCGAGGGCGCGTGTACGAGGTCGTGCGTGAGATCCCGCGTGGGCGCGTCGCGAGCTACGGGCTCGTCGCGATGCTCTCGGGCCGTCCCGGTGCGGCGCGCGCGGTCGGGAACGTGATGCTGGAGTGCGACGACGCGACGGTGCCGTGCCACCGCGTCGTTCACTCGGATGGCTCGCTCGCGCGGTCCTTCGCGCGTCAGCGCGAGCGCTTGCGGCGCGAGGGCGTCCGCTTCGCCGGGGCGCGCGTCGATGTGGCCGAGCGTCTCTGGACGCCACGCTTGCCCGCGGCTGTAGTGCTCCGCGCAACGGCTCGTTCGCTTGTCCGCGTGCCCCGGCGCGGTGCGCGCGAAGTTTTTGGCGGCTCCGGCGGACGATCGAGGTGGACGATGCGGAAGGATTCGCCGGCCTTGTAGCCCGCTGCCTTCCCCGTCTCTTTCGCCCAGCCGCGGATCATCTGCGCGGCACCCGGCCAGAGCTGCGAGCGGTGCGCAAGCAGCGCCTTGATCTTGATCGGAAGCACATCACTGATGTCGATGACCGTGCCCTCGGCGCCAAAGGCTTGAAGGAAGAGGGCTTTCGGCTTGTGCGGCTCGAGGTGCTCGTCCAGCCAGAGCTCCGGGAACATATTGCGCGTCGAGGCGTCGGGGTTGATCGTGCGGAGCGCGACCTCGCCCGCCGCGATGTGATCGGGGTGGTTCACATAGAAGTCGTCCGCGACGCGGAACGTCGGGTCCATCGTGAAGAGCACGTCCGGCCGAGCGATGCGGACCTGGCGCGCGACGTCCCTGCGCACCTCGAGCGTCGGATAGAGGTAGCCGTCCTCGTATCCCAGGAACACGCAGTGCTTCACGCCGAGGATCTTCGCCGCAGCGCGCTGCTCGGCGTAGCGCGTGTCGCGTAGCTTCTCGCGCGTCATCGTCGGGTCGTCGGAGCCCGACGCGCCGTTCGTGATCATGCAGTAGGTGATCTCGACGCCCGCGCGCGCCCACTTCGCCATCGTGCCCGCGAGTCCGAACTCGGCGTCGTCGGGGTGCGCGTAGATCACCATCGCGCGCTTCACATCGATGCCTTGGAACTTCATGCGCTTAAGAATGCGTCTTCACACGCCATTGCCAGTGTGATAGCACACGTGTTCTAGAGCCAGTAGGGCGAATGGGCGCGCCTACGGAGGTGCCGCCATGCGCCTGTGTTGCATGTGCCATCAACAGAAGCCGGAGACTGACTTCGCGTTTCGAACGATCGCGACAGGTGTGCGACAGGACCACTGCCGCGCCTGTCACGCGGCCTATCGACGACAGCACTACCTGAAATACCGCGACATCTACATCGCGCGCGAGGTCGCGCGGATGACCGGGTATCGGATCGAGAACCGGATCCGCGTCTTCGAGTACCTGAGCACTCATCCTTGTGTCGACTGCGGAGAGAACGACTCACTCGTGCTCGAGTTCGACCATCGGGACCGTGCAACGAAGCGGACCGAGGTCGCGCGACTCGCGACGTCGAAGCCATGGAAGATGGTCGTCGAAGAGATCGCCAAGTGCGACGTGCGTTGC
>JANMWW010000322.1:0-8295 GCA_031394155.1 Chloroflexota bacterium
GCGACGAGACCAACGTGCGCGAGATATTCGCTGGCGTCGCGTACACGCGCGGCGAACGCACTCGCGCGCTCGTGCCAGGCGGGGTCGTCCTTCAGCAGCCAGCCGTACTCCTTGAGGTGCGCGCCGCACCCCGCGGCGTTCACGATGAACGCATCGACATCGAGCCCCTCGAGCGCGGCGATATTGCGTCGCGCGAGCGCGCGCGAGTCGTCGCGCGCGCCGGCATGCGCGTGCAACGCGCCGCAGCAGGTCTGCACCTCCGGGACGACGACCTCGACGCCATTGCGCGCGAGGACGCGCGCTGTTGCGGCATTCGTGTCCGCAAAGGCTGCGCGCATGACGCAGCCCGTGAACAGCGCGACGCGACCGCGGCGGTCTCCCTGCGCTGCGTAGGTCTGCGGCAGTGCTTGTGATGAAGCGCGCGACGGCACGAGCGCCAGCAGGCCGGCGAGCCGTCCGAGCCTGATCGTCCGCAGCACCGCTCCGGCGCCAAGGCGCTTCGCGGCGACGGAGAGCTGCGCGAACGCGGCGAGGACCGCCGGACGTGGCAGAAGAAATCGAAAGGCGATCGCGCGGACAAGACGCGCCGCGGGACCGCGCTTTCGCGCGAGCTCGAGCTCGGCGCGCGCACCCTCGACGAGCTTCCCATACTCGACGCCGGACGGGCACGCGGTCTCGCATGCGCGGCAGTCCAGGCATGCGTCGATGTGCTGCGTGAAACCCGCGCTGGCCACGTCGATGCGCCCGTCCCAGACGGTCTGCATCAATTTGATCCGGCCGCGCGGCGAGTCCATCTCGACCCCCAGCACCGCATACGTCGGGCACGTCGGAAGGCAGAAGCCGCAGTGAACGCAGCGGGAGAGCAGCTCCTTGGAAGGAGCATCGACCGGGTCGGGATAGCCATGCGTGCTCAACGGACCACGCCGCGCCCGGGCTCGAGCACGCCGTTCGGGTCGAAGGCCTCCTTGAGCCGCTTCATGAGGAACAGGCCGGGGACATCGCCGTCTCCCCACGCCGACACGCTGTCGCGGATCGCCTCCGGTCGCCGCTCGACATAGGCGCTACCCCCGCACACGCGCGCCGCGGCCCGCAGCGCATCGGCGGCGGCGATCTCGCTCGACTCGTCGCTCTGCACGTGGACGCGCACCACGCCGCTGGCCGCGTCCGCTACCAGGTGCCGGAATCCCGCGAGGCGCGTGGCGACGTCGGCGAACGCGTTCTGCGCCGCGATGGGCAAGCTCGCGCGGACGACGGTGCCGCGCGTCGTGGCCGGGAGCTCGCGCAGCGGGCCCAGGCCGAGCTCGATGTCGTCATGACGCTCGCTCGTGCCGCCCTGCTCTTGCGCGGCGTCCGCCGCGATCGCGGTCGTGCGCTCGACCGCGCTCGGGTCGCCCTGCGCGAGCACGAGCAGGCGCCACGACTCGCCTGCGGTGGACTCCACCACGAGGGCGGCCGCCCGCGCGGGGGTCCGCGCGACGGCGTCGGCGGCGGCGAAAGCCGCGCTCCCTTGAGCGAACGATGCCTGCAGGCCGGCGCTCGCCTTCGGCAGTGGGAGGATCTTGAACGTGCACTCCACGATCACCCCAAGCGTCCCAAGCGATCCGATGAGCAGCTTGTTCACGTCGTAGCCCGCGACGTTCTTGACGACGCGGCCGCCCGCACGAGCGAGGGTCCCGTCGGCCAGCGCCGTCGTGGTCCCGATGAGCTGATCGCGAACGCCGCCATACCGCGCGCGCCAGAAGCCCGTGCTGTTCGCGGCCACGACGCCGCCGATCGTGGCCGTATCACCGTGCGGCGGATCGAGCGGGAGGAACTGCCCCGCCTGCGCGAGCGCCGCACGCACCTCGCTGAGCGGCGTTCCGGCCGCGACGGTGACAGTGAGATCGGCCGGAACGTGCGCGACGATCCCGCGCAGCGCGGTGGTCTCGAGGATCAGGTCGGTCGGTCTGACATCCCCGAGGTAGTCCTTTGTTCCCGCGCCGCGGATCCTGACGGACCGGCGGCGCTCACTCGCTGTACCGAGCGCCAGAGCGCATTGCTGATAGGTGTTTGGCGTGAGCTGCTCGGACGCCCCGTTCATCGCGTGGCGTGCAGCTGGAACTCGCGGCAGCGTCCGGGAGTGGGGAAGATCTTTCCCGGGTTGGCGAGCCCGTCCGGATCGAACGTCGTCTTCACGCGCCGCATCGCCGCGAGATCGTCCGGCGAGTACTGCAGTGGCATGTAGCAATTCTTCTCCATGCCGACGCCGTGCTCGCCGGTGATCGAGCCGCCCGCTTCGACGCACGCGGTCAGGATCTCGAGCCCGGCCTCGTGCACGCGCGGGAGCTCGCTGGGGTCGCTGAAGAGCACGAGCGGATGGAGGTTGCCGTCGCCGGCGTGAAAGACATTCGCGACGCGAAGGCCATGCCGCACGGATATCTCCTCGATCGCGCGGAGCACGTCGGGCAGGCGCGTGCGCGGGATCACGCCGTCCTGGACGTAGTAGGCGGGGGCGAGCCGGCCCATCGCGGCGAACGCGCCTTTGCGTCCCGCCCAGAGGCGCTCGCGCTCCATCACGGTCTGCGCGCGGCGCAGCGTGGTGGCGCCCTGTTCGCGGCAGATCGCCTCGATGCGCTCCGCAGCGTGATCGAGGCCCTCGCGCAATCCGTCGACCTCGAGCAAGAGGATGCCTCCGGCGTCGAGCGGGTAGCCCGCGCTCACCGCGGCCTCCACCGCCTGCGTCGCCAGCTGATCCATGAGCTCGATGGCCTGGGGCACGATGCCCGCCGCAATGATCGCGGACACCGACGCGGAGGCCTGATCCATGGTCGGGAATGCCGCGAGGATCGTGCGCTTGTCTTCGGGGAGTGGCGTCAGCTTCACCGTGATCTCGGTGACGAGGCCGAGCGTCCCCTCCGACCCGACGAACGCACCGATGAGGTCGTAGCCCTCGCTGTCCTCGGCCTTGCCGCCGAGGCGGACGATCGAGCCATCGGACAGCACGATCTCGAGACCGGTCACGTGGTTGGTCGTTACGCCATACGCAAGCGTGTGCGGACCGCCGGAGTTCTCCGCGACGTTGCCACCCAGGGTGCAGGCCTTTTGACTTGATGGATCCGGCACGAAGTAGAGACCGTGCGGTGCTGCTGCGGTCGAGAGATGCAGGTTGATGAGACCCGGTTGCACGACGGCGCGCCGGTTCGCGGCGTCGATCTCGAGGATGCGCGCCATCCGCGCGAACGCCACCACGACACCGCCCTCGACCGGGATCGCGCCACCGGAGAGGCCGGTGCCCGCGCCGCGTGGCACGATCGGGACCCTGTGCTCGTGGCAGAAGCGCGCGAGCTTCGCGACGTCGTTCGTGTCGTTCGGCAGTACGACCGCGTCCGGGGTCGCGGTGTCGACGGCACCGTCGTACTCGTAGATGATCAGATCTTCGCGCGTGCCGAGCACCTTCGACGGGCCGAGCAGAGCGACGAGCGCGTCGACGAGGGCCGGCCCACGCATGCCCGCGCGGACCGGCGCGATAGTCACGCCGTCGCGTCGCTGCGATCGCGCAGTGCGGTGGCGAGCTCGGCCGCGGAACGTCGCAGCAGCGGAACGAGCTCGAGGCAGCGTTGGCGGCTGAACCGGCTCGCCGGCGCCGAGACGCTGATCGCCGCGATCGCGTCGTTCATGCCGCCCACCGGCAGTGCGATGCAGCGAACACCGTCGTCGTATTCCTCGTCGTCGATCGAGAAGCCGCGCTCGCGCGCTTCGTCGAGCGCGCGCCGCAGGACCGCTGGGTCGACGAGCGTGTGCGGCGTGTAGGGCCGCAGGTCGAGACGGTCCAGCAGCGCGTCCCGTTTGACCACGGGGAGCGCCGCGAGCAGGCACTTGCCGGCGCCGGTCGCGTGGAGCGGCACGCGATTTCCGATCGCCGTGAAGAGCCGCACGACCTGGGGGCTGGGAACCGTGTCGATGTACACGGCTGCGGTGTCGTCCATCACCACGAGGTTCGCGGTCTCGCGCGTCGCTTCGGTGATCGCACGGAGGATCGGCCGGGCGCGCAGGCGCATCTCGCCGAATCGCGAACGACCCTCCGCCAGGGTCGCGAGCTTCGCGCCGGCGTAGTAGCGGCTGGTCTCGGGGTTCTGCCGGACGTAGCCGCGGCGCAGAAGCGTCGCGAGGAGGCGGTGGACGGTCGACACGTGCAGGCCGGTGCGCGTGGCGAGCGAGGTGATGCTGACCTCGCCGTCAGCGGCGGACAGTGCCTCGAGCAGGTCGAGAGCGCGGTCCACCGACTGGACGGACCGCCGCGCCCGCTTGGCGGCGGGAGCCACTTCTTTCACGTCGCGCAAGCCCACATTTTCAAGGCGAAAGCATATCCGCCCTGCGCCTCGGATACTCGAAGGGTGGATCGTGCCGATCGCCGAGCCTCGCTGGAGGCGCAGGTAGCGTCCTTTCCGGCGTCTCCGGGCGTCTATCTCTTCAAGGACGCCAAGGGGCGGGTGCTCTACGTCGGAAAGGCCGACCTGCTGCGGGACCGCGTCCGCTCCTACTTCGGGGCGAGCCTCGACGTGCGCCACGTTCGCATGGTCGAGCGCTCCGAGCGCATCGAATACGCCGTCACCGGGTCGATCTCCGAGGCCTATCTCCTCGAGAACAACCTCATCAAGCAGCATCACCCGCGCTACAACATCCGCCTCAAGGACGACAAGTCCTATCCGTACGTGAAGATCACGCTCGGCGAGGATTTCCCGCGCATCCTCCGTACGCGCACGCTCGGCGATCGGTCGGCGCGGTACTTCGGCCCGTTCGCGAACGCGAAGTCCGTCGACCAGTCCCTTGATCTTCTGCAGAAGCTCTTCCCGTATCGCACGTGCAAGCTGCGCATCGACGCCGATGCGGACGGCCGCGGGAAGACCGTCCCGCCGAGCGCGTTGCCCGGCGGCCGGCCGTGTCTGCTCTACGACCTGAAGCGCTGCACCGCGCCGTGCGTGGGAAAAACGACGCGCGATGAGTACCGCGCGACGATCGACCGCAGCGTGCTGTTCCTCGAAGGACGCTACGAGACGCTGGCGCGCGATGCGAAGAAGGACATGGAAGCTGCGTCCGAGGCACTCGAGTTCGAACGCGCGGCGATGATGCGCGATCGCGTCGTCGCGATCGAACGGACGCTGGACCGGCAGGAGATCCACGCGTACAAAGGCGACGACTTCGACGTCCTCGCTGCCGCCATCTCCGAAGGCGACGCCGTCGCGCAGGTGTTCCGCGTCCGTGATGGCACGGTGGTCGGCCGAGACCACTTCGCCCTCGAGGGATCGGAGGGGGCATCAACAGCCGAGGTCATCGCGTCATTCCTTCGACTCCACTACGGCGCGGCGGGTGACCTGCCGCCGGAGATCGTCACGCCCGAGACACTGCCCGAGTCTGGGTCCCTCGAGGTCTTCCTCTCCGAGCGGCGTGGCGGCCCGGTCCGCATCCATGTGCCGCAGCGCGGGCGCAAGCGCCACCTCGCCGAGCTCGCGGCGCGCAACGCGACCGACGCGCTCGCGCAGGAGCGTGTCCGCTGGCTGGCGGATCGCGGGAAGACAGACACCGCCCTGAAGGAGCTTCAGGACGCGCTCGGTCTCGAAGGCCCGCCGAAGCGCATCGAGTGCTACGACATCAGCCACGTCCAGGGGACGAACGTCGTGTCGTCGATGATCGTGTTCGAAGACGGGCGGCCGGCGAAGTCGCAGTACCGCCGGTTCCGCGCGAAGGTGCAGGACCGCAACGATGACTTCGCGAACATGCGCGAGACCCTGCGGCGTCGTTTTGCCCGCAGCTCGCAGGGGCAGGGGGAGGGGCCCCTGTTCAGCGAACGAAGTGAGCGTGCGCTGACCGGCTCGGCCTGGCCCCTTCCGGACCTGGTCATCCTCGACGGCGGTAAGGGCCAGCTCTCCGCGGGCCTGTCGGCGCTCGCCGACGCCGGCCGGCTGCAGATCCCGATCGTGGCGCTGGCGAAGGAGCGCGAGGAGCTGTTCCGGCCGGACCGCCACGACCCGATCCTGCTGCCGCGCACCTCGCAGGGCCTCTACCTCGTGCAGCGCATCCGCGATGAGGCTCATCGCTTCGCGGTCACTTACCACCAGAACCTCCGGTCGAAGCGGGCGGTGCGCTCGATCCTCGACGACGTGTCCGGCGTGGGGCCGGCGAAGAAGCGGGCACTGCTGAAGAAATTCGGCTCGGTCCGCGGGATGCGTGAGGCGGGAACGGACGACCTCGCGGCGGTCGCCGGCGTCGGCCCGGCGCTCGCGAAGCGCATCAAGGATGCCCTCGAGTCATGACGGGGCTTGGTCGCATGGTTGCACCTCATCGTTTCGCAAACCTCACTACATAACAGTCAGTTTCGCTTGACAGTTCTTTAGGTCGGCGCGCATCTTCGACACATGACCAATCCGGTCGTTGCGCGCTGCCCCATCTGCTCCCAGCAGCTTCACGTCGTGCGGCTCGAATGTGAGAGCTGCGGCACCCGGATGGAGGGCTCGTTCTCCCTCGGCCGCTTCCACGCTCTGGCTCCCGAGCAGCTGGAATTCCTCGAGGTCTTCATCCGCGCGCGCGGCAACTTCAAGGACGTCGAGCGCGAGCTGGGCATCTCGTACCCGACCGTCAGGTCGCGCCTCGACGCGGTCATCCGCGCGCTGGGATTCCCATCGCAGGCCGAGCCGGACCGTGAAGTGGAGCGCCGCAAGGAGATCCTGCGAGAGCTGGCCGAAGGGCGGATCGCGGCGGACGACGCGGCGAGTCTTCTGGAAACGGAGCCATTCAATTGAGCGAGCAACGCAAGGAGCCGGGCAACGATCCCGAGCGGACCGAGCGCACGCCGGACTGGTCACGCTTCGATCCCCACGAGATGGAGCGCGAGTCTCGCCGGATCGAGCGCGACGCCTTCGATGCCGCGCGTGAAGCAAGCCGCGTGGCGCGCGAACAGGAGCGTGAGACGCGACGCACCGAGCGCACGAAGGATCGCGAGAAGTGGGGCTCGCGCGGTCCCGGCTTTCACATCGACATCGACAACGAGACCATTGCGTCGCGGTTCATGAAGGATTTCGTGAGCGACGCCCGTGGCGACGCGTTCAATGAGACCGTCTCCGGCGAGTTCCAGTTCGACAAGATGCCGCGGTTGCGGGTTCGGAACATCTCCGGCGCCACCATTGTCCGGGTCGGCGAGCCCGGGAAGATCACGGTCACGGCCAAGAAGCGCGTGTACGCAAGCAGCGAGGATCGCGCGAAGCGGCTGCTCCAGAACCTCGAGGTCCGCATGGAAAAGCAGGGCGACGAGCTACGCGTCGAGCCGCACCTCTACGAGCAGGAGCGGGGCTGGGTCGACCTCTTCCGCGGCAAGCGCTTCCGCGTCGACTTCGAGATCACGGTCCCGCAGGAGTGCGGCATCGACGCACACACCGTGAGCGGTCAGCTGAGCGTGAGCGGCGTGCACGGCCCCGTCGAGACGCAGAGCGTGTCGGGTGAGATCGACCTCGAGGACATCGTGGGTCCGCTCCGGTTGAAGAGCGTCAGCGGCGACGTCACCTGCCGCCGCTACGTCGGTCACATCGAGGGCAACTCCGTGAGCGGCGATGTCGCGTTCGATGCGGTGCGTGTGCGTTCGTTGCAGCTGCACACCGTGAGTGGCGACGTGGAGCTTCGCGGCGTGCTCGAGGCAGCGCGCGAGCATCGTCTTCGCACGATCAGCGGGGACATCGAGCTGATCCTCGCTGACCCGGACCTCACCGTGGACTTCCGGACCGCGAGCGGCGATCTCGAGGCCGAGCTCCCCGCGCGCATCGACCGGCAGAGCCGCAAGGAATACACGGTCTCGCTCGGCGACGCCCGAGGGCACGCGATCGTGAAGACGGTGAGCGGTGACCTCACCATCCGCGCCAGCGCGCTTGATGTCCCAGGCGAGGCGTCGATCGAGCAGCCGATGCCCGCGCGTCCGGCCGAGGAGCCGTGGCCCGCGATGGACGCGGCGATGGACGCCGAGTCGGCGATGGCTGCGGAACGTCCGGCGCCGCCGATCGACACAGCCGCGCGCGATCAGATCAAGGGTGTCCTCGAGAAGCTCGCGAAGGGCGAGCTGGGCGTCGACGACGCCGCAGCGGCGCTCGATGCGGCCCGTCGCTCCGCGCCCGGGGGCCCCTCTCCCCTGGCACGCTGATGCCGACCGAAGAGGGCAAGCAGGTCCTTCGACTTCTCGCTGACGGCAAGATCGACACGGAGCAGGCGTATCGCCTGCTTCGGGCGCTCGGCGACATCGACGACGGCGCGAAGGCACCGCCACCACCACCTCCG
>JANMWW010000336.1:0-1520 GCA_031394155.1 Chloroflexota bacterium
GGTGTCGCCGGTGTGGGCGCCGGTGTCGGCGATGATGCGGTGACGGAGAAGCTCACGCCGGCGGCGCTCGACGACGCCGCGACAGCGTGCGCTCCGACGGCGGCGCTGGTCGGGACGACGAACGTCGTCTGGAGGCGGCCGCGCCGATCCGCGAGCGCTTGTGGCATTCCCGCCGCGCTGCCGTCCCAGAGCAGCTGAACGCTGCCCGAGAAGTTCCTCCCGTACACCGTGACCGCGGCGCCGGTCGCGCCCGACGCTGGCGAGAGCGCGAGCGCTTCCCGGCCGCGCGCGTCGGCGCTGGAGAGTGTGGGATCGATCGTCAGCAGAAGCGTCGAAACCGTGAGGCCGAAGACGATGAGGAGAAGAATGGTCGCGCCGCTCACGAGCGCGGCCTCGATCCGGCTCGGTCCGCGCCGTTTCGTCACGCGGGCTGGTTCGTCAAGGTCCATGAAGGATCCGCGACGGGACGAGCTTCCGGCACTTGGCATGAGCTTCCTCCCCGGCGGCGCATTCCGGCCGCTTCATGAGGGGAACGCGCTGGGGAGTTCAGACCGTTTGGGCTCGTTTAGTCCTTCGGTACTGAGACGATGGAATACGTTCGTCCGCTTGCTCGACTGTCGTCCGTATTTCTGACACTGGCCGGCGCCGTTCTCTCGGACCAAGCCGACGTTGACGGGGTCTGTTCATCTCAATCCCATCTCAATGCCGACCAGCCACGATCGCTGCCAGAGCAGGGAGGGCCAGTTGAGCACGCTCGCTACACCGGTGAACAAGGCCACGCTCGCGCTACGCGGTCCGCGCGTCCTCAGGATCGTCCCGATCTTCGTCGCATTGCTCATCCTGGGGCTCGCACCGCTCACCGTGGCGACGAACGTCGCGCTGCCGGCGACACGCGATCGTCTCGTCGATCTCGCCGTCGCCAACGTCAGCGCGCGCTCGACCGGCACAGCCGCCGCGATCGACGCGTACATCCAGACGCGCCGCCGCGACATCATCAGCGTGAGCCAGCTCCCGGACATCATCGCGTACGCGCAGAACATCGCAGACCCGACGCAGCGCAGTCTCGCGCGCGGCGGGCTTGCTGCAGCGGCTGCCGTGGCGCCGGAGTACGAGTCGATCGCGGTCCTTGATCTGACCGGGACCATCATGGCGGCGTCCATCCAAACCGACGAGGGAACGAACGTACGCTTCCGCGACTACTTTCAGAATGCGCGCACCGGACAGGTGTTCGTGAGCGACCCGAGTTACAGCGTCATCACGAACAAGCCTGCGCTGTTCTTTTCTGCGCCGGTCAAGACGACGGACGGGAATCTCGTCGGCGTGGTCCGCAGCCGGATCAACCTCGGCGTGATCTGGGATCTTGTAGAGAGCGACCTCGGATCGAGCGGTCCAGGCACGCGCTCGTTCCTCGTGGACGACTTCGGCATACGCCTCGCGGTATCGGAGACGAAGGGCAATCGCGACAAGGCAGAGTCGTTGATCTATAAGGTCATCGCCCCGATCGAGCACGACACCGCCGT
>JANMWW010000342.1:0-3145 GCA_031394155.1 Chloroflexota bacterium
CGACGACATCGCGCGTCACGTGCGCGATGCCGAAGCCGGCTATCTCTCCGCCTTGGGCTGGCCGTTCAAGGCCGATCCTCGCGCGAGCGCGGTGGCCGAGCAGAAACGCATGCGTGCCGCCGTGCTCGAGGGGCTCGCGGCATCCGCGCATGGTCAGATCGCGGCAAAGGGTCCACGTGGCGGAAAGCGCTGGGGATCGCGGCAATTCGCGCGACGCCTCGCGTGGCACGCGATCGATCACGCCTGGGAGATCGCTGACCGCAGAGCCTGATAAAGCGCCCTTCACATTTCTCGCACCTCTCTGGGTCACTGTTCGAACACGATGAAAGCGATCGTTTTACCAGCAGTGCGGCTCACCGGATGTCCTGGTTTCCAGTGGACGTCGACGAGCTGGTGGTTGACGGTGACCAACTGCTCGCACGGGTTCGCGCGACGTGCTGATGGAGCTGTCGAGGCCGGGAAGGTCACGCCGGTCTTCGACCAGACGTAGCCGCTGGAGCCAGACCGCAGAGGCAATCCGCTATGTCGACGAGGAACACGCCCAAGGCGAAGTTGTCATCACTGTGTGAGGCGCGCGACAAACCAAGAAAGCGGCAGCAGGCTTGACCCTCCGCTAGTCGGCGCCTACTTCTTCAGCTCGGTCGACAGCTCCTTGAAGATCTTGAGGTCGACGGCCTTGAGCAGGTCGTCGGTGCTCGTCTTGAGCACGCCGACGTCCGTGAGCAGCGGGGTGTAGAAGCGGACTGCCTTCTCGAGGTCGTAGGTGCGCCAGTCGAGTTGCACCATGTTCGCCGCCTCGCGCACGTTCGCAAGCGCCGGGGCGCCTCCGAACAGCCCCTTGTCCGTCGCGAGCTTCGAAGCATCGGCGCGATCGGCAGGGAGCGCGTCCGCAGTGCGGTAGATCGCGCGCATCGCCCGTTTCGCGGCGATCGGGTTCGCGCGATACCACGGCTCGCTCGCAACGATGAAGCAGCAGTTAGTGCTCTTCCACGGCTCGTCCATGGCTTGCGAGTAGATGGCCTTTCCCTTGTTCGCGGGGTTCGCCTTGAGCGCAGGAACTCCAGTCGTAGCCACGAACACCGCGTCGCTCTTGCCCTCGAGGTAAAGCTTCAGCGGATCGGCGTCGGCCTGCACGACCCAGTTCACGTCCTTCGGATCGACCCCGGCCTGCTTCAACGCCATCGCCATCCAGGTGTATTGCAGGTTGGTAAGAGCCTTGGAGGTCACGGTGATGGTGCGCCCCTTGAGGTCCTTTACCGATGCGATGCCCGGCTGCGCCCAGATCTCAATGCATCCGGGGTGGAGCCCGCCGAGCGAGACGAGCTTCGGCCCGCTGTCGAGCGAGTTGAACAACCCCTGCGGAAATGTTTGGCCCATGTGGGCATTCCCTGCCGCGATCGCCGTGGAGACGCCCACGTCGGTGAACTGCACGTCGGTGAAGCCTTCCTCGCGGAGGAAGCGCTCAGCTCCGAAGATCGCGCTGTCGCATGCGCCAGCCGTGAGCTTGATCGAGGTTGTCTCCGGTGGCGGCAGCGTGGCCACCGCCGTCGCAGCTGCAGCCGTCGGCGCGGACGCGCCTGAGGGCCCGCATGCAGCGAGAATTGGTAGTGCGGTCAGAGCAGCGGCCGCCCCCACGCCACGACGCAGTACTTCACGTCTCGTAACCACGCAAACCTCCTTGGGCGGCCCGCGCGCCAGACGCGCCCTGCGCGGCAGTCTAGGGCAACCTTTACACCCCACAAGGACGTGTGAAACTCTCGGTAATCGGGCTCTGCTGGTGTCCACACTGCAGCTTCTTAGATCCGCGCGTTGGCAACGTCACTCTGAGTGTCCTTGAAGGCGACTGTTATGAAGAGTTCGCTCGGATCGACGTCCATGGCGTCGTTTCCACGCCGACGAAAAGAAGCCGGCGGGCAGCTAAGTCCTGCCGCAACTCCGAGAGATGCGGGCTAGAGGACCGCGCGCTCGAGCGCGACCCAGACCCGCGTCTGCACCCGTGCGGCGTGGCCGCTCGCTCCCACCCGTGACGCGAAGATCTGGTTCTGCTCGCGATAGCGGCCAGACAGCTCGCGCAGCATCTCCAGCCCAGCCACACGCTCCTCCTGGACGTCCCACTTGCCGATCTCCGCGCTTGCGCGCGTGAGCCGTTGCGGAAAGCGATCGACATACACGTAGCGCTCTGAGAGCGGCAGCCGCTGCGTCGAGAGATCGATGCCCAGCGTGAAGACCACGTGGTCGAGATCGGCGTCGCGGAAGTCGTTCTGCGTGAAATCGTTGTGCTTGCGCTCCAAGGGAATAGGGCGACCCGAGGGGCCCACAGGCTTCCCGTAGAACGTCACGGTGCCCAGCGCACCGGCGAAGCGGCAGCCGATGAACTCCGACGCCTCGGTCTTCCATCCATCGATCGCCGTGTCGTCGAACGTGCAGTGCTCGAAACGCGCGAACGCCGGTCGGATGCGACGCATGTCGGCGCCGTCGAAGCGGCAATCGCGAAAGGTCGTCTGCGGCAGCGCCGCGAAGAGCGGCGCGTAGCGCGCGTCGAAACGGATCGCGCGAAAGTCGCACGAGACGAAAAGGCAGCCGGCCAGAGAGAACTTGTCGAAGCGCGCCTTGCGAAAGTCGACGCCGCGGAGCGTCGCGCGATTGATCGAGACGACGCTGTCGGGTCGCTGCTCGGGCGCCGGCTGTTCAGCGGCAGGCGCGGGCTCAACGCCCGGGGCTACGTCCTCGCGCCGCTCGTCGTTACGTTCGCTGTCCTGCGGGAACACTGCGGCCCGGCGTGAGCTGACCTTCAGCGCTCGCCTTGGGCGCTTTCTCCGAGTACGGCTCTTTGCCATTCTCGATGAGGATCTTGTCGATCTCGCGCATGAGCGCGTCCATGAGCTCGTTCTCGGGATACGTGCCGACGACCTTGCCCTTGCGGAAGAGCGCGCCCTTCCCCACTCCGCCGGCGATCCCGACGTCGGCGTCCTTCGCCTCGCCTGGTCCGTTCACCTCGCAGCCCATGACGGCGACCTTCATCGGCGTGGGCAGCGCGCGCAGGCGCTCCTCGGCGACCTTCGCGAGCGGGATGAGGTCGATATCCGCGCGGCCGCACGACGGGCACGCCACGAGCGTGAGGCCTTGATCGCGCAGGCCGAGCGAC
>JANMWW010000361.1:0-13053 GCA_031394155.1 Chloroflexota bacterium
AGCCCGGATGCGCGCCGATCGCGACGCCACGTTTGAGCGCGAGATCGACCGTGGCGCGCATCGTGGCCTCGTCGCCGGCATGGCCACCGCAAGCGATGTTGGCCGAGGTGATGAACTGCATGATCTCGGCGTCGTGGCCAGCGCCTTCACCGAGATCGCTGTTGAGGTCTATGGAGCGCATTGCTCGTCAGGTTAGCCCGCGACGACGGCGCTGGTGAGGCGACCGGAACGATGGGTGCCTCGCGGCGGAGCGGGACTGGGCGCGGGACCCAAGGGACCCGCGAGTACGCGAGGCACCCGGAGATTCCGGGCGCCTCACTCCGCGGCGAAGCGCTAGATGAAGAGCGGCGCGAGGACGAGCGTTATCGTCGCGAGGAGCTTGATCAGGACGTGCAGGCTCGGGCCGGCGGTGTCCTTGAACGGGTCGCCGACGGTGTCGCCGACGACCGCCGCCGCGTGCGCCAGCGTTCCCTTGCCGAGGACGTTGCCCTTGTCATCCTTGAGGTGACCCGCCTCGATGTACTTCTTGGCGTTGTCCCAGGCGCCGCCACCGTTGTTCAGCACCGTTGCCAGGATGACGCCGGCCATCGTGCCGACCATCAGGAGGGCCGCTTCGGCCTCGGCCTTGAGCAGCACACCGACGATGATCGGGGTCGCGATCGCGATGACGCCCGGCGGGATCATGTTCTTCAGTGCGGACTGTGTCGTGAGGTCGACGACTCGCGCGTAATCCGGCCGGCTCGTGCCCGCCATGATGCCCGGGTCCTCGCGGAACTGGCGCCGGACCTCTTCGATGATCGCGCTCGCGGACTTGCCTACGGCGCGGATCGCGAGAGACGAGAAGAAGTACACGAGCATCGCGCCGATCAGGCCGCCGATGAACACATCGACTTTCGCGAGGTTCACCGTGTCGAACGGCTTCCCGGTGAGCTGGGCGACCTTGTCCAGGTATGCGGAGAACAGCAGGAAGGCCGCGAGGGCTGCGGACGCGACGGCGTAGCCCTTGGTGAGCGCCTTCGTGGTGTTGCCCACGGCGTCAAGGCGGTCGGTGCGCTCGCGCGTTTCCTCCGACGCGCGCGCCATCGTCGCCACGCCACCGGCGTTGTCGGTGATCGGGCCGAAGGTGTCCATCGCGAGGATGAAGGCCGCGCTCATGAGCATGCCCATGGTCGCGACGGCCGTGCCGTAGATGCCGCCATGCGGCAGGCCCGTGTCGGTGCCCCACCGCTCGCCGAAGTAGTGCGAGAGGAACAAGGCGATCGCGATGGTGATGACCGAAGAGAACGTCGTCTCGAATCCGACCGCCAGGCCGGAGATGATCGTGGTGGCCGGTCCGGTCTTCGAGGCTTCGGCGATCTCCTTCACCGGACGCCAGGTGCCCGCGGTGTAGTACTGGGTGATGAAGACGAACGCCACGCTGGTGAGGATGCCGACGAACCCCGCGGCCGCGAACCAATACCAGCCGCCGCGCTCGTTGAGCATGACGTAGGTCACGAACGCCATCCCCAGTGCCGACAGGGTCGCGGTGATGTAGTAGCCGATGTTCAGCGAGCCCATCGGGTCGCGCGTCTCGCTGCCGCGCACCAGGAAGATCCCGATGACGCTCGCTACGAGGCCGAACCCACGGACGACCAGCGGGAACACGATCCACGCGACGTTCTGGGTGACCGCGTAGATCGCGACGCCGAGGATCATCGCCCCGATGTTCTCGGCGGCCGTGGATTCGAAGAGGTCCGCGCCGCGGCCGGCGCAATCGCCCACGTTGTCGCCGACGAGATCGGCGATGACGGCAGCGTTGCGCGGGTCGTCCTCCGGGATGCCGGCCTCGATCTTGCCCACGAGGTCTGAGCCCACGTCCGCGGCCTTGGTATAGATACCTCCGCCCAGCTGCGCGAACAGCGCGACGAACGACGCGCCGAAGCCGAAGCCGACGATGGTGAACGGCGCCTGCTCTGGGTGAGCGAAGCCTCCGTAGAGGACGAACATCGTGAAGACGCCGATCAGTGAGAGGCCGACGACGAGGATGCCGGAGACGGCGCCGCCGCGGAGCGAGATCCGCAGCGCGTCGGCGACGCTGTGCTGGGCCGCTGCCGCGGTCCGCAAATTTGACTTCACTGCGACGAACATGCCGACGATGCCCGAGGCCATCGAGCACACCGCGCCGACGAAGAAGGCGATCGAGGTGCGGATCGCAAGCTCTGTGGGGGACACGTTGGGTGCGCTCTCGAAGAAGTAGATGACCAGGCCGATGACGACCATGCCGCCGATCGCGAGGAGGAAGATCGTCCGGTACTGACGGTTGATGAAGGCGACCGCGCCTTCATAGATCGCTCCCGCTACCTCCTGCATCGCAGGTGTGCCGGTGTCGGACTTAAGGACGTCCCAGGCGAAGTACGCGGCTACGAGGACGGCGACGAGTCCGGAGATGGGAACGATCCAAAGCAGGGGCGTGGCTTCCAAGGGGCCCTCCACCAAATATCGAAGAAAGAGGTCGGGACAAGAATCAAGCGCCCGCCCCGACGGAGGGGGCTGCAGCGCTCTGGGGAAAGTTTACGGAATCCGGCGCGAACGGGCAAACCGCCGTATCGTTCGATCCATGCCCCCACAGAAAGCATCGAAGAGCCAACCCAAAGCTGACGCCACCGAGAAGACCAAGAGCAAGGACCGCGAATGGCTGACGACCGCGGAGCTCGCGACGAAGATCGGGTGGCGCGAGCACGCGCTGCGCGATGCCATGCGCGGGAAGGACCTCCCCGGCGTGCGTCGGACGGCCTTCGGCTACCACATCGAAGGCACCGAGGTCGACGCGATCAAGGCGACCCTTGGGCCGCCGCCCCCGAAGCCGAACGCCTCCCGCCGCTAACGCGGCGCCGCGCGCAGTTCTAGCTGTGCTTGCGAAGCCGCGCCGGCAGGATCTGTAGCTCCTCGCGGTACTTGGCGACGGTGCGGCGCGCGAGGATGATGCCATTGTCCTGGCGCAGCTTTTCCACGATCTCCTGATCGGAGAACGGCCGTGTGCGGTCCTCGGCCTCGATGATGTCCTTGATCACGTCCTTCACGCCGAGGGATGCGGTGAAGAAGGTCGCGAACGGAATGACCTGACCGCTCGGCAGCAGGACGAACTTGCCCGCGGTGGCGCGGCTCACCGTCGACTCGTGCATCCCGATCCGCTCTCCCACCTCGGCGCGCGTCAGCGGGCGAAGTGACTGGACGCCTTTCATCAGGAAGTCGTGCTGACATTCGACGATCACCTCGGTGATCCGGAGGATCGTCTGGCGCCGCTGGTTGATGTTGTCAATGAAGAACTTCGCGCGCGTCACGTAGTCCTTGATGTGCTGGCGGTCCTGATCGCTCATCGGCACTGTCTCGGTGCCCTCGCGTCGCGCGGCCTGCACCTGACCGACCAGCTGGCGATAGACAGGGTTGACGCGCAGTGAGAAGCGGCGCGACTCGATGACCTCGACCTTGATGTCGCCGTTCTCTTCCTTGTAGATGATCACGTCCGGACGGAGTCCGACCTCGCGTCCGCCGACCGACGCGCCGTTCGGGCCGGCGGCGAATCCATGCGCGGGGTACGGGTTGAGATTCTCCTTGACGTAATCCCACGCGTCGTTGACCTCTTCGCGAGTGACCCGCATGGCCTGGGCGATGTCGCCGAACTTGTGCTCGCCGAGCGCGCGGAAATGGTCTGACACGATCTGCTTGGCGTGCGGCGGGACCGACTCGCCGATCTCTTCGAGGTGTTCGATCTGCACAAGGAGGCACTCGCGCGTGTCGCGGGCCCCGACGCCCCACGGCTCGATCGACATGATCATCTTGTGGACGCGCTCCACATCGCCGAGCGAGACCTTCATCGTCGTAGCCGCATCCTCCAGCGTGACGCCCTCGAGACGGCCGCTGTCGTTGACGTTGCCGATGAGGTATTCCGCGGTCGGGTGCAGTCGCGCGGGCAGCATGACGCGGACATTCCAAGAGAGGTACTCGGCGAGCGTCTGCTCGGCCTCCGCACGGACGATCGGGTCGTATTCCTCATCGTCCTCGTCGCGCTGCATGAGGCTCGAGCCTTCCAGCGGTTCATTCTCCGCCTCGTCATTGCGTGGCGACTTGTTCGCCAGACCGAAGCAGTTGAGGCAGATCCGACCTTGAAGCGGCTCCCCGCAGAGTGGGCAGACCTGGCTCTCCTCGAGGTCGAGGGCCGGATTTTCCTGAAGTTCGGTGTTGATGACATCCTGCAGCTCCATCGAGGACAGCTGCAGGATCGCGTTCGCGGCGATCTGTTTCGGTGTGACTTTGAGGTGTTGCTGCGGAAGGATTCGTAGGTCCACTGTCAGTTACCTTACCCCAATGATCATGCGCGGCGAGGCCGTGATCGCGCTGGTCGCGTTCGCACTTGCACTCATCGCCATCAGCTCATTTCTCCCGGCGCGTGTCGCGCGCTGGCGTACGCCCCTTGGCACGCTTGGCTGCGTAATGGCAGGACTTGGGCCAGTTCTTCTTTTCCCTTACCTGACAAGCGACCCGGCCCACGCTACGGCGCTCTGGGAATGGTCGGCCGTCGGCGGACCGACCATCCAAGCGTCCTACCGGCTGGACGGGCTCGCGGCCATGGGTCTTGCGATCGGAGCGCTCTACACGGCTGCGGCGCTGATCGCCACGACACGCGTCCCATCGCGATCGTCGCTCCTTCGACCCGCGCTCCTCATGAACGGCTTCGTGCTTATGACGCTCTCGGTCACCGACGACCTCGTCGCGCTCACAGTGGTCCTCGGCGCGCTTGCGGCCAGCACCATCTTCGTCGCGCTTCTCGTCGCGCCGCCGGCGGCGGTGGCGCGCGTCACCGCGTACCTTGCCGCGGGCGTTCAGGCTTTCGTCGTGGCCGACCTTCTCGTAACGCGATTCGGCGGAGCGTCATTTCGTTTCGACGAGATCTCTCCCGATTCGGTGAGCCCCGGCGTGATCCTCGCCGCGACGATCGGCGGCGCGCTCTTCGCGGGTCTGTACCCGTTCGTGCCGTGGGGCTACCGCCACGAGGAGAGTGGCGAGCGTGAGAGCCTCCGCGGGCTTCTCACGATGCCGGCGGGCGTCGGCGCCACGATCGTGCTGCTCAGGATCATCGGCGCTACGCGGATCGACCTCTCGCAACTTCGGCTTCCCGGAGCCGTTCCAGCTCCGCTGATCGCGCTCGCCGTGGTCTTCTTGGTAATCGCGCTGTGGCGCCTCTCGCGCCGGCGACCACGCTCACGCAGGCGCGTGGCTGTCGCCGCGCTCCTCCTGCTGCTCGCGGGCCTGTACCCCTGGCTCCATTGGAGCCACATCGTCATCGTCGCCTGCGCGCTCACGGTCGCCTACGCGGCGGCGGTGTCTCTCGCGCTCCCTGATCAATGGCTCGTCACGCAGTACGACGTGACGCTCGCCGCGGCGTGGATCGGTATCGCGACGGGCACGCCGACGGCCGTCAGCGGCGCGCTCCTCCTGCTCGCCGGCGGCGGACTCGTTGCGCTGGCGGACGCGTTCTGGATGCCGCCGCACCGCGCGTACGTCGTGATGCTCGCGAGCACGACGACGGTCGTCACCGGTTGTCTGATCATCGCGGTCGGCGCGCTCGACACGCCGGACCCCGTCACGATGGCGCTGGCGCTGCTTGCGATCCTGTTCGTCGTCGTGCTCGAGCTGGTGCACGTCGGCCGACGGCTCGACGTCGCCGCTGCACCGAGTGACCTCGAAGCCGCCGCAACGGTGGTGGCGTACCTGACGACGATGCTCGTCGCGATCAGCTTTGGCGGTCCGCTCTTCGACGCACTCGCGCGCGCCTTCGGTCGTCCTTTCGATCGGGACCTCGAGGGCGCCGCGTACACGCTCGCGGCTCTCGGGGTCATCGCCGCGATGCTCGCGGTCGTGGCTGGTGCCGTGAGGCCGCTCCTCCCCGATATGGCCCCCGTGGGTGAACGTCTCGAACGCCTCGTCTCGATCGCGGATCCGGTGCCGGCGGCCGCGTCGTCGTTCCGTGCGCTCGAGCGATCTGCGACCGTGGTTTCGACGCTCTTCGTGCTCTTCGAGCAGCGCGCCGGTGTGTGGCTCGCGCTCGTGCTCATCGTGGGCGTGCTCTTCTGGGTGGTGCGCTGATGCTGATGCTCGGCCTCGTCGCGATCGCGACGCTCGCGGCCAACGGCGCGCGACGGCTCCGGTTTATGGCGATCGCGTTCCTGGGCGTGGCCCTCACCGCGCACCTCCTGGCCGGCCCCGCGATCACGATCGCGCAGATCAGCGTCACGGCATGCGCCGCCGTCGTGACCGCGGCGATCCTTTTCATCGCCGCTCGCGACGGCACATTCGGTGAGGACCCCGGCTGGCGTCTCTGGCTGGGGACCGTCGTCGCCGCGTCGGCGACCGCCGCCGCGTTCGCCTTCCTCCGCACGACGTCAACTGAGGATGTCCGGATCACGCTGATCGGAGAGGATCCGAGCGGCGTCACGCACGAGGCCGCGGCCTTCTGGCTGCTCTCCTCGGGGATCGCGATCCTGCTGACCGCGCAAGGCGCGGTGCGCGGAACGCTGGGAGCGCTGCTGATGCTGACCGGGACAGAGCTCCTCGTAACGCTCGTTCCCGGTCCGCAGCTCGCGTACACGCTCTTGCTGTCGTGGCTACAGATCGTCGTCGCGCTTGCTGGCGCGTTCCTGATCGTCAACGAGCGCGCGGTGAAAGAACCGTGATCGTGAACGAGCGCGCCGTGAGGGAGCCGTGATCCTGCCGATCGCTCTGCTGGGAGCCAGCGCGCTCGGCGTGTTCGCGCTGCGCAAACGCATCGAGCTCGCCGGGCCCCTCACCATCGCGGCGCTCGTCATTGCGATCTGGTACATCGTGTCGTCGGATATCGACGCGACGAGCGACCTGATCGGACTCCAGATGCGGCTCTCACCGCTCGCGCGTCTCGCCGCGGTCGTGCTGCTGGGATCGCTCTCGCTGCTCGCGCTCGCGGTATGGGTGGACGAGCCGGCGTACAACTTCTTCCCCACCGCGCTGGCTGCTGGCGCCGCGGTGATCGCGGTGCTCACGCTGACCTCACCGATCGCGATCTACTGCGCGCTGTTGCTGGCGCTTCTCGTCCCAGTCGGGTCATTCACGTTCCAGGTCCACCGCAATCGCAGTGCCGAGGCCGCGTACCGTCACTACTCGTTCGTCGCGCTCGGCGGCTGCCTCGGACTTGCGGCGCTGGCGCTCGCCGGCAGCCTTCCGCGCGAGCAACCGCCGGGTACGTTCGTCCTCCTCGTCACGATCCTTGTCGTCGCGTTCGCGCTCAAGCTCGCGGCGATCCCCTTCCACACGCACGCATCGCTGCTGGCCTCGGAGGTGCCTTCCTCCGCGTTGGCGCTGTACTTCGGCGTCCTCGTCCCGACGACGTTCATCGCGTTCGCCGAGATCCTCACGCTCTCGGGTCTCCTGCCGGCGATCGTCCAGATCGGCAAGGTTCAGGATCTGCTCATCGGCATTGGCTCTGTGTCGGCGCTCGGCGGTGCGTTCCTCGCGACTGGCACGACCGAGCTTCGGCGCGTGGCCGTGTATTCGGTGATCGCAAATCTGGGTCACGCGCTCGTCGGCATCGCCACGCTCTCGGGACCCGGGATCATCGGCGCGCTCGCGATCGTTCTCGTGACGGGCGCTGCCGCCACGCAACAGCTGCTCGCGGCCGGCGCGATCGAGCGCCGCTCCGGCGCCGACCGGCCGAGCGCGACCGTCGCACCGCTTGCCGCGCTCGCCTTCGTGATCGGCGGCTTCGCGATGATCGGTGCTCCGCCGCTGGTGGCGTTCCCCGGCCATTTCTTCGTTGGGATGATCGCGTTCTCGTACTCGGGCACGCTCGGGGTGTTGCTCATCGTGTCGACTCTCGGCGTGCTCGTCGCCCAGCTGCGGGCCGCGATGGCGATCTTCCGCGTCGCGCCTGAGCGCTGGCGCGTCGAGCGCCGTCCTGTCGCCGGCGTCGTCGGGGCGATCGTCTTCTTCGCCCTGCTCCTCGGCGGCATCCAACCCGATGGGTTCCTGCGACCGATCGCCGCTTTCGCAAACGAGTTCATTCGTGCGCTCCGCCCGCTCTGACGCACGCGGCGACGCGCTCCGCGTCATGGCGGCGGGCCTGTGCGGCATCGTGGCCGCGTATTGGGTCATCGTCGGTCAAGGATCGCGATTCGGATACATCAGCTCGAAGTTCGCGGTGCTCATCGGCTTGCTTGCGCTCGGCTGCGCTTTCGCAGCGCTCGCCGCGACAAGGGCACCGTTCATCGCGCGGTTCGCCGGCCCGCTTCGCGTCATCGGTCTGGCGATAGGGATCTTTGCGCTCGCTCACGCCTGGCTCCTCTATCAGTGGATCCACGGCGACGGCGACCGCTACGTCTGGGTCATCCACCAGGCTCAGCCGTGTTCCGCGATGGGAGGCGGCCCGGGCGGCCTGTTCGTGCTGATGACTTCGGTCTTGTTCGGGCTGGCCGCATTCGCATACGCACTTCGAGGCGGCCTGACGTCGACCCAGGCTTGGTCGGGCGTCGGCCTCGCGATAGCGGTGATCGCGGTCACGGCGATCGCCATGTTTCCCGATCCGACGGTCTATGCGCGCGTCCTCGGCTGCGTCTAGCGAGGCGCGAGCTCCCAGCCATCCGTGGCGAGGCGCCGACGTTCGGCGTCGAGGTCCGTCCACCGGCCGATGACCGTCCAAGGATTCGTCGCGTCGGGCTCGCCCTCGTTGACTCGTTGATGGATCTTGCCGTCGGACATCAGCTCAACTTCGACCAGCCAACGTTGGCCGGGACCGACGCTGCGCAGCTGATGCGCGCGCAGAATGGCCTGCGCGATCACGAGGGGGCCTTGTCCTCGGTCATCCATTTTTCGACATCGCGCGCGTACGTCACCACGCTGTCGGCGAACCAGAGCTTGATCTCGGCGGCCGCGGTCTCCGGCGCATCGCTCGCGTGGACGAGATTGCGCAGGCCGACGAGCGCGTAGTCACCGCGGATCGTGCCCGGCGCGGCCTCGTGCGGTCGGGTCGCACCGACCATCGAGCGGACCACGGCGATCGCGTTCGGGCCCTCCAGAACGAATGCGATGACCGGCGACGCGCTGATCATCTTCACCAGGTCCTCGTAGAAGAACTTGCCTTTGTGAACCTCGTAGTGCTTCTCGGCGAGCGAACGCTCGACCTTGACGAGTCTGATCGCGGCGATCCGCAGGCCGCGGCGCTCGAAGCGCGCGAGGATCTCGCCGCTGATGCCGCGCTGGACCGCATCGGGCTTGAGGATCACCAGGGTTCGTTCACTCACGAAGCGATCTCCATATCCACCACCTCCGCGCCGGGGACGTGAACGTCCGCGATCGTCGCGCGGGGACCGACGGCCGCGATGTACGAAAGCTCGGGCTTCAGATACTGGCGCGCGACACGCTGCACATCCGCGGCACTGATCGAATCGATGATCGCGCTGACCTCCTCGACGCTGCGGACCCGGTCGAGGAAGAGCTCCTGGCCGGCGAGCCAGTTGGAGACGCCGCGGCTGTCCTCGAGACGCAGCTCGAGCCGCCCCTTATTGAAGTCGCGGACCCGCTCGATCTCGTCGTCGGGCACGATCACCTCACGCATCTTTGCGACCTCCGCGAGCGACGCCTCGATGACCTCTGTGATCCGCTCCGGCGTCACGCCCGCGTAGATGACGATGTGACCGGCGTCGATGTAGTTGGTGCCATACGAATGGACGTCATAGGCCAGCGCGCGCTTCTCGCGAAGCTCGAGGAACAGCCGGCTCGACATGCCCTCCCCCAGGATCGCGTTGAGCATGTCGAGCGCGTAGCGGTCGGGATGCTCCTGCGGCACGGCGCGCCAGCCGACGCACACGTGCGCCTGCTCGGTGCGGCGCCCGAAGAGCTTCATCCGCACGCGCCCCGCAGGCGGCGCGGGACTGAGCTTCGGTGGCGTGCGCGGCTCGATGTCGGAGAAAAGCTCCTCCACCGCGGCGAAGACTTCTCTCGCGTCGACCTTTCCCGCGACGGCGACGACGATCTTGGACGGCACGTAGCCCCGTCGCATGAAGTCGCGCAGATGCTCGGCGTCGAGTCCGTTGATCACGGGCTCGCGGCCCGCGACCTCCCAGCCCAGCGGATGCTTCGGGTAGAGGAGCTCGTCGATGAGCGTGTGCACCCGATCCTGTGGCTGATCGCGGTACATGCGCAGCTCTTCGATCACGACATGCTTTTCGGTGTCGATGTCGGGCTGACGCAGCATCGGCGCGCGGATCAGGTCCGCCACGACGTCGAGCGCGACCTTCCAGTGGCGCGCCGGAACGCGCGACCAGAACACGGTGACCTCTTTGTCCGTCGCGGCGTTCACGACGCCACCCTTGCTCTCGATGATCTGGCTGATCTCCGCCGCAGTCGGGCGCTTGGCCGTGCCCTTGAAGACGATGTGCTCGAGGAAGTGGCCGGTCCCCGCGTCTGCGCGCGTCTCCATCCGAGAGCCCGCCCCGACGAACACGGTCAGCGACGCGGATCGGGTTTCGGGCATCTCCGCGACGAGGATGCGGACGCCGTTGGGGAGGACGCGCTTCTCATGATCCACCGCTTCGAACTCTAGCGGCAGAACACCATCGTCATGTAGAGCGCGTCGCGCCCTTGCACGGCGCCGATGCCGACGCGCCTGAAGTTCGGATCCATGATGTTCGTGCGGTGATTGATGGGCACCCACGGCTCATTCATGAACTCGATGTGCAGCCGGTCCACGTTGCCCTGCCAGATCTTGCCGGTGTTCTCTCCATACCAGCCCGTGCCGCAGGCCGGGACGTTCCGCGATTTCGCGCTCCCATCGGGTCCGTCGTGATAGACGTAGCCGACCTGCGACTCGACGTCGCTGTGCGCGCGCGCGGCCGCCGCGGCGGCAGTGTCGGGCGCAAGCGGCAAGAGGCCGCCCTGCGCGCGTGAGGCGTTGATTAGGACGAGCATGCGCTGCTCCGCGGCCGCGACACCTTCGGTGGTCACGGGTGGTGGCGCGGCCGTGCGCGCGGGCGCGACGACCGGCCGCGGCGCGGGGCGCGGCGTCGGCGCTGCCGTCGGTTCGGGCGTGGGCTCGGGTGTGGGTTCGGGTGTGGGCTCTGCCGTGACGGCAGGTGCAGACACGACGAGATAGTCGAACGGGGCGTCGGTCGCCGCAGCGCCGTCCGATGGCGTGTCGTCGCGCACGCGCGTCATGTGGCGGGCCGCAGGAATGCCGCGGTCCTCGCTGAGCGTCGGCGACGTGAGCCGGACGGTCGGGGCCGGCGCGTACGTGAAGGCGGCGATCACCAGGACGCCGAGGACCAGCACGACGCTCGTCCCGGCGAGTCCCGAAACGACACGATCGCTCGCGAGGCGCTGTCGGATCGTCAGGCCTCCGCCGCGGCGAGCGCGGCGTACGTGATGATGAGATCCGCGCCGGCTCGACGCGTGGCGAGCAGCCCCTCGCGCTCGGCCTCGTTCGCGTCAGCGAGCGATTCGTTGTCGAAATAGAAGGAGTGCTCGTCCGCAGTGTGAAAGCTCACGACGGGCCGGTCGGCGACCGTCGCGATGCGCGTCACGTGATCGAGCGCCACGAGGCCAGGCTTCACCACGATCGCATCCGCCCCGGCGGCGATGTCACGCAGCGCGCGAGCGCGCGGACCGTCGCGGTCGTCCGAGGCATACAGCGGGACCGCTCGCTCGTCCACCGGCATCGCGTCGACGGCACGCCGATGCGACGCGTACAGCGTGCTCTCGAGCTTGATGACCGACGCGACCGGCACGCTGCCGTGATCGACGGAGGCGAGGGCTGCGCGGATCGCACGAACCGTCCCGTCGAGCATGCCCGAGGCAACGATCAGATCGGCGCCCGCATCCGCGTGAACAAGCGCGATCTCCGAGAGACGCGCGAGCGTCCCATCGACATCGGCGTGGCCTTCGTTGAAGAGCACGCACTGACCGTGCTGCGTGTACGCGCAAACGCAGACGTCCGTGGCGATCGCGAGATCGGGTGCGGCGTCCTTCACCGCGTGGATCGCGCGTGTCACGACGTGGTCGCGCTCGCTCGCGATCATGGCGCGCTCGTCCTTGCGATCCGACGCCCCGAAGATGAGGAGACCCGCCAAGCCGGCCGACGCTGCCGCCCGAGCGTCACGGACGAGCTCGGTGATCGACAGTCGCTCGAGCCAAGGAGCGTCGGGCACGCGTTCGCGCTCCTCGACACCGGCGGACACGATCACGGCCCTCACCAGATGGGCAGCGAGCGTTTGGCCGGTAAGCGCCTGCGACCACAGCGGGTGGTCGGCAAGGCGGCCGCGGGCCAAGGTTGTCGGGGTCACCTCACGGATGGTACGAGCGGCGGCTTCCGCTGGGAGCACCCGCTCGCTACGCTTTGGTGTCGATGTACCCGCGCCGTCCCGTTCTTGCGCTCGGATTGGCTGTCGGGGTCCTCCTCGCAGGCATGGGTGCCGGGCTGCGCGCCACAACGAGCGATCCGCTCGCTGCCGGGGCCGAGGACGGAACGGCGCGCGACGTCGGCGCGACCGCGATCAACGCGATTGACACCGAACCTGTCGCTGCGCCGGCAACGATCGATGTCGTGGCGCAGGCGCCGACCCTTGCCGAGTCACTGCCGAGCCCCAGGGACGCGCCGGCATCGATGGTCTTCGGCGACATGCAGCACGTGTGGCAGTCGCTCAACAACTGCGGACCGGCTGCGGTCGTGATGGCTCTCTCGGCGATGGGCGTCGACGTGAATCAGGAGACCGCACGTCTGGCGCTCCGTGGCACCGATGTGCGGCGCGGCATGGGTCCGCAGGGCGTCGGCCCGTGGGTCAAGGAGAACTTCGATCTGCGCTCGACATGGCGCAACGGCGGCACGAACGATCTGATGAGGCGCTTGATCGCGAACGGCTTCGTGCCGATGGTCACGCAGTGGATGCAGGACCCGTCGGTCTCGCGCATCGCGCACTGGCGCACCGTGCGCGGCTACGACGACGGCAAAGGCGTCTTCTACGTGAACGACTCGATGCTCGGGAACATGGTCCCGCT
>JANMWW010000012.1:0-4759 GCA_031394155.1 Chloroflexota bacterium
TCCATCTGCGCGCCGAGGTCCTCAAGCTCAGCCTTGCTGAAGAGCTTGCGCACTTTCGGGAACATCTCCCCCTCTTCCTCTTCGAACGCGTGGTGCTCGATGTTCTCCATCCCCACGCTGAACTTCGCCGCCCACTCTTCAGCGTCGTAGGGGGTCTTCTTGATCTCCGCGATCACGACATTCACGAAGTGGTGCTCCTCGAAGGACTCCGCGACGATCTCCTCGAGCTCCTTGGTCTTCGCCGCCTCTTTCACCGTTGGATAGAAGATCTGCTCCTCGATCTTCTCGTGCACGGTCAGCTCTTTGACCAGCTGGGTGAACAGCTCCTCGCGGGTCTTCACGCCGCGCTCGGTCGTCTTCTCGATCTCGCCCATGAGCTTCTTGACCTTCTGGTGGTCCGCTTCGAGCAGGGTCAGAGCATCCATGTGTTCCGCTCTCCTTACGTCATTTGGTCGTTGCGCGTGCCGGGCACGCGCCCACATACGGCCGCGTACGGAGCAATGAAGGTGCCAAGCGCATCGACGGGCTGGGCTCAGCTGAACACGGAAAGACGCCGAGCGACCGCCGACTTTAGCGAGCGCCGACGACGCCAATCCTCGGGCAGATGTTTGACAGGGGACAGCGGGAACAGAACGGACGGCGCGCGATGCAGAGCTCTCGGCCATGACGGATCAACAGCATGTGCAGCGCGTAGACATCGTTCGCCGCGACGTCCGCCTGGATCAACTCCTGCGCCGTGACCGCGTCGGCGGCGTCGGGGACGAGTCCGAGCCGGCGCGCGACACGGTGGACATGCGTGTCCACCGGGAAGTACGGACGCCCGAGCGAGAACAGCAACACGCATGCAGCGGTCTTCGGCCCGACGCCACGAAGACCGATGAGCAGATCCCACAGCACCGACGAGCGCATTCGCGTGAACGCGCGCCCGTCGAGCGGGATGCCGCGATCGCGCAACGTTCGAAGGATCTCGCGTAGGCGAACGGACTTCGTCGGTCCGAGGCCGCCGCGGCGGATCGCCCGCGCGATCGCCGGAAGCGGCGCATCCGCGACCTCATCCCAGGCGGGGAAGCGCTCCCGCAGATCCGCGTATGCGCGGTCGCGATTGGTGTCGTTCGTGTTCTGCGAGAGCACGGTGAGGATCAGCTCGTCGAGTGGCGCGAGGCGCCGCGGCGGAGGCGGATCGCCGTACGCGCCCCGCAGGCGGCGCAGGATCGCGGCAAGGCGGCGCTTCATGCGGTGAGTATCGGGAATGGCCCGTGGTGCCGAACACGTTGGGTAGAGTGGGCAGGTGAGCAGCGACCCGTTCGAGCCTCTTGCGCTGAGCTTCCTGGATGCGCTGTACCGCACCGCCCTGCGCATGACCCGATCGGAGGCCGACGCGGAGGATCTGGTGCAAGAGACCTACATACGGGCGTTCCGATTCCGCGAGCAGTTCACACCAGGCACGAACCTGAAGGCCTGGCTGTTCCGGATCCTCACGAACACCTTTATCAACACCTACCGCCGCCGCCAGACGCAGCCCGAGTTCACCGAGCTCGACGGCGTAGACGAGTTCTCCTTGTACAAACGGATGAGCGACCTGAAGACCTCGTCCGGAGCCGGGAACCCCGAGACCGAGTTCCTCGACGGCGTCGTGGACAGCGAAGTAAAGGACGCGCTGGGTGACCTGCCCGAGAAGTTCCGCCAGGTGGTGCTGCTTGACGTGGAGGGCTTCTCCTATAAGGAGATCGCCGAGATGCTGGACATCCCGATCGGGACGGTGATGTCGCGGCTCCACCGGGGACGGAAGTTCCTTCAGAAGCGGCTTCTGGACCTCGCCCAACAGCGGGGTATCGCGGCAGTCCGGGCGCCGCAGAAGGGTTGAGCGAGATGGATTGCGACGACTGCGTCAAACGCCTGTACGCGTTCCTCGATACCGAGCTGTCAGAACAGGAAATCGCCTCCGTCCGCTCGCACCTCGATGGATGTGACGACTGCGACGACAATTTCGTCTTCGAAGCTCGCTTCCTGGAGCAGTTGAAGGACTGCTGCACGTCGGACGTGGCTCCCGCGGAGCTCCGTCACCGTGTGATCCTCAAGCTTCGGGGTGAGTCGCCGCCGCCACCGACTCGTTGATCCACCGAGGCTCTCCCTCATCCAAGTGTTGACATTCGCGACGTGAATGTGTCTGAATACCAACAACGCGTGGCCAGAAGGAGGTGATCCTCATGCCGGCGAAGAAGAAGAAGGCTGCTAAGAAAGCCAAGAAGAAGTAGTTCCTGCGACGCTATCGCGTCGCGTTTTGTTTTCTAGCGACTGGCACCTTTCGCGAACCCACCGATCCGCGTAGGCCGCGCGGATCGGTTTCTTTTTCCGAAGATCGTGATTCGAGACATCGCCTACGCTCGATGGATCGCACGACCAAGACCGGCTCCCACGATCCGCTGGTCCGCTGTCCTCGCTGGACTCGCGGTCGCGGTCATCCTCGCGCTCCTGGGGCGGAGCTTCCTCGCGCCCATCCTTGGAAGCGTTGCGACCATCGTCGGTATCGGCCTCGGCGGGTTCATCGCCGCAAAATGGGCCAAAACCGCAGGTTTGTATCACGGTGCGGTCGTTGGCGCGGGATGGATCGCGCTCGAGGCGCTTGGCGCCGTGCCCACCGCGTCCTACTCGCCGGACGTTCTCACCGACACCGTGATCGTGTTCGCTACCGACGCACTCGTGCTTTTCGCGGGAGCGTTCGGCGGATGGCGCGGACACCCGGAGCCTTCGTCTTCTTCGGGTACGGGCAAAGCTCGCTGATCGGACACTCGTAGCACTTCGGCGTGGGGCGGCAGATGCTCCGTCCGTGGAGGACCAGAAGCCACGTCGCCTTCACCCAATTCTTGCGTGGGATCACCGAACGCAGGCTCTCCTCGATCAGCTCGTCCTTCATCGGGGCGAGCCTCAGACGCTGGGCGACGCGGGCGACATGGCGGTCGACGGCGATCGCTGGGACCTTGAAAGCGTTCCCGAGGACGATCGATGCCGTCTTGCGACCGACACCATGGAGGCTCGTGAGGCCCTCCATCGTCCCCGGGACCTCGCCGGCGAACTCGTTGAGGATCTGCTGCGAGCACGCGCGGAGGGCTTTGGCCTTCTGGCGGAAGAACCCGGTCTCGTGGACGTCCTTCTCCAGCTCGGCAGCAGTCGCCGCTAGGTAGTCCGCCGGTCTGCGGTACTTCTGGAAGAGCCGGCGCGTCACCACATTGACCCGTTCGTCACGCGCCTGGGCGGCCAGGATGGTCGCGATCAGGAGCTCGAACGGCGTGCTGAACTCGAGGGTCGGCCCCCAGTCGGGATTGGCCTTGGCCAGGCGGGTAAGGACGGATCGGGCGCGGGCCTTGAGCGCAGGGAGTGCTTCCTTGGGCATGGGCAGAGGGTAGCGTCGGCACCCGCGGCGCTCGCGTTGACGCCCGCCCGAGCGGCTCCTACGCTCAGCGCCAAACCGGGCGCTGGCCCTCTGGGGGGAGCAGAACGTCCCGTGATACCCAAAAGTGGTAGGGAGGACACCTTATGTCTAAGCGGTTCTTCAAGAGCGCCTCGCTCATGCTTGTCGGCGCATTCGTAGCCGCTGCCTGCTCAACGGGCGGTGGGTCGGGCGGCGACACGAGCAAGGGCGAGATCATCATCGCCAGCAATCAGCCCACATCGGGCGGAGACGCATCCGACGGGCTGCCGGCGCAGAACGGCATCCAGTTCGCTGTTGAGCAGGCCGGCTCGATCAAGGGCTTCAAGCTCGTCTTCAAGGGTTGGGACGACACCGTCAACGGCGTCCACGACCCGCAGAAGGGCGCGCAGAACATCCAGGAGATGATCGCGGACGCGAAGATCCTCGGGATGGTCGGGCCGAACAACTCCAACGTCGCCCGCGCGCAGATCCCGATCGCGAACCGCGCGACCTTCGTGATAATCAGCGCCGCGAACACCAATGAGTGCCTCACCCAGACCTTCGACTACTGCGAGAAGGACACCGGCACCACGGCGGCCAAGCTTCGTCCGACCGGGGTGAACAACTACTTCCGCATCGCGGCGGCCGATACGTTCCAGGGGCCGGGCATGGCGGACTTCGCGGTCGACACCCTGAAGGCCACCAAGATCGCCGTGTGGTCCGACAACGAGACCTTCGGTAAGGGCGTGGCCGACAAGTTCAGCCAGGAGCTCACCAAGAAGGGCGGCACCGTCGTCGTCCGCCAAGACTTCGACACCAAGACGACCAACGACTGGCGCCAGTTCCTCACGGACGCGAAGAACAAGGGCGCGCAGGCGATCTACGCCGGCGCGACCAGCGGCACCAAGATTTGCATCCCGCGCGCGCAGATGAAGGGCATCCTCGACGTCCCGTATATGGTCCCTGACGGCGGTGTCAACTCGCAGTGCATCAAGGATGCTGCCGACAACGCGTTGAACATGTACGGCACCGTGGCCGCCGCGGACGCGAACCAGAACCCCGACGCCAAGGCGACCATCGACGCGTTCAAGGCGCGGTTCACCAAGAAGGAAGACATCGGTTCGTACACCTTCCCGGCTTACGACTGCGCGAAGATCCTTATCGACGCCATCGGCCGCGCGATCGACGCGAACGGCGGCAACAAGCCCACCCGTGAGCAGGTCGTCAGGGCCGTGAGCGAGACGAAGAACCTCAAGGGCACGACCGGCACGTGGACCTTCGACAAGAATGGCGATCCGACCACGCCGACGATGGCGATCTTCCAGGCGAAGGGCTCTCCAGTCGACTGGG
>JANMWW010000013.1:0-6828 GCA_031394155.1 Chloroflexota bacterium
CTCGCGATCGCGAAGGCGCTCGAGGTGCTCATCGCCAATCCGCGGTTCCTCATCCGCGAGATCGAGCAGGAGACGGCTGCGGCGCTAGCGTTGCGCGTCGAGCCACCGTCGCACCTCGGCCGGTGAGCGCAAACGGTGGAACCTCAGATGTGCGAGATCGGGTCGCGCCATCGCCGCGCGCAAGATCCGCCGGCGGCGCCAATGCGTCTTCACGGCCCAGACGAAGAGTGACTCGCGGGACAGGAACGTGTTCCGGATCGTCTCCCGGTTGCCTCCCCATAGCGGCACGCGTCGCTTGATCCGACCGGTCGTCCGGCGCCACATCCGCATCAAGGTGAGCGGCAACGAGAGATCGAGCCAGACGACCGTGTCGGCCCGCGACCACACGATGTCGCGTGCGCCCCGGCCGCCGTAATTGCCGTCGACGACCCAGCCGTCACCGGAGGTCGCTTTCCGGACGTCCGCCTGGAACGTCTCGATGTCGGTCATCGTCCAGTTCGCCTGCCAATTCAGCGCGTCGAGCTCGATGAATGAGACGCGCAGGATCTCGGCGAGATCGCGGGCGAAGGTGGTCTTCCCGCTGCACGAGCCGCCGACCACCGAAACGCGCCGCATAGGCTGCGACGATATCCTCGCCGTACCCCGTGAAGCTTCACGAATATCAGGCGAAGCAGCTTCTCGCCCGTGCCGGTATCGCCGTCCCCGAAGGTCGCATCGCGACCACGCCCGAGGAGGCAGAGGCCGCGGCGCGGGCCCTCGGCGGCACGGTCGTGGTCAAGGCGCAGGTGCACGCGGGCGGCCGCGGCAAGGCCGGCGGCATCAAGGTCGCGAAGACGCCGGCCGAGGCGCGCGAGCACGCCAGTGCGATCCTCCACATGTCGATCAAGGGACTGCGCGTGCGCAAGGTCTACGTCGAGCGCGCCGCGCAGATCGCGAAAGAGCTCTACCTCGGCATCACGCTCGACCGGGACCGTCAACGCGCGGTCGTGATGCTCTCGACCGTCGGCGGGATGGACATCGAGGACGTGGCGGAGAAGAGCCCGGACAAGATCGCGCGTGGCTGGCCGGATCCGATCCTCGAGCTGCTCCCCTATCAGGCGCGCGCGCTGTGCTTCGCGGCCGGCGTTCCTGCGGAGCAGCGCAACGCCGTCGCTGACATCGCGCAGCGCCTGTACGGCGTGTACGTGAAGACCGACGCGACGCTGATCGAGATCAATCCGCTGTTCATCCAGGCCGACGGCTCGGTCCTCGCTGGCGACGCGAAGCTCGACATCGACGACAACGCGCTCTACCGGCAGACCGAGCTGCGCGATTGGAAGGAAGTGAGCCCGGATGAGGAGGTCGAGGAGCGCGCACGTGCCCTCGGGTTCTCGTACGTGCAGCTCGATGGCGAGGTCGGGATCATCGGCAACGGCGCGGGACTGGTCATGAGCACGCTCGACGCGGTGAAGAACGCGGGCGGGCACGCCGCGAATTTCCTCGACGTCGGTGGCGGCGCGAAGGAAGCCGTCGTGAAGGCCGCGCTCGAGATCGTGCTCGCCAACAAGAAAGTGAGGAGCATCCTCATCAACATCTTCGGGGGCATCACGCGCGGCGATGAGGTGGCGAAGGGCATCCTCGCCGTGATCGAGAAGCATCCGCCGGCCGTGCCGCTCGTCATCCGCCTGTCCGGTACGGAAGCCGAGGCGGGCCGAAAGCTGCTTCACGGCGCGCAGCTCGAATCGCGCGAGACGATGGACGAGGCCGCCTTCGAGGCCGTGCGCCTCGCCGCCGGCGGAATGCCGAGCTTCAACACGTGAGCGTGCTCGTCGGACGCGACACCAAGGTGCTGGTCCAGGGCCTGGGCCGCGAGGGCTCGTTCCACGCGGCGAAGATGACGGAGTACGGCACGAAGGTCGTCGCGGGCACGAAGCCCGGCGCTGGCGGCACGACCGTGAACGGCGTGCCCCTCTTCGACACCGTGGCGCAGGCCGTTGCGGCGACGGGCGCGAACGCGTCGATCATCTTCGTGCCGGCACCGGGCGCGATGGACGCGATGCTCGAGGCGATCGATGAAGAGATCGCCGTTGTCGTCTGCATCACCGAGGGCACACCGATCCAGGACATGCTCCGCGTCGCGAGCGTCCTCGAACGATCCTCATCGACGCTCATCGGTCCGAACTGCCCGGGCATCATCACGCCCGGCCAATGCAAGATCGGCATCATGCCCGCGGAGAATTTCTCGCCTGGGCCGGTCGGCTTCGTGTCGCGGTCAGGCACGCTCACGTATGAGATCGCCGATGCGCTCTCGCGCGCCGGTCTCGGTCAGACGACCTGCCTGGGCATCGGCGGCGACCCGGTGATCGGCCTGCCGACGCCGGACGCGGTGAAGCTCCTGAACGAGGACCCGGCGACCGAAGTAATCGTCATCGTGGGAGAGATCGGCGGCGCAGCCGAGGAGAAGGCCGCTGAATACATGCGGGCGTTCGGGAAGAAACCAGCCGTCGCCTTCATCGCCGGCCGCAGCGCGCCGGAAGGAAAGCGCATGGGCCACGCGGGCGCGATCGTGTCAGGCAATCAAGGCACAGCGGAATCAAAGGTGAAGGCCTTCGAGGCCGCGGGCATCCCGGTCGCGAACGCGCCGAGCGAGATCCCCGCGCTCGTGAAGAAGGCCCTGCGCCGAACGTGACTCGGCCGGAGCTCGGCGCGTGGTCGCTCAGCGCCGCGGGAGGCGTCCTCATCGGGCTTGCGGTGATCACGGGCGGGACGGTCGGTCTGGTCACCGCGGCAGTCCTCGTGATCGCGGCGATGCGGCTCATTCAGCGGATGGCGGCCCTCGCCGGGATCATCGTGGGCTTCGGCGCGACCGTGCTCGCCGGCGGGATGCAAGCGAATGCCCTGTGCGCGGGCGCGGGCGCGAATCACGCGGCGTGCGTCACATCGGCCGGCGGCGGCTTCGTCCTCGCGTTCGCCGCGGTCCTGCTCCTGCTCGGCGTGGGGCTGACGCTCGTCGCGTTGCGTCGTGTGTCTGAGCAGTCCGGATCGATGCCGAGCGCGTGATCGAAGCGCCCTAGACGCCGCGAGGATTATCCACCGTCCCGCGACGATTCGGCTAACCTTCGAATTCCCCGCGAAACCGCTCGGAGGTCTCACCCTGGCCCACACAGTCGTCATCGGCGGTGGCATTTGCGGCCTGGCCGCCGGATTCACGCTGGCCGAGCACGGCGAGCAGGTCACGCTCATCGAGCCGCAGGACTTCCTCGGCGGGCTCGCGACCACACTGCGCGGCGAGACCGGCGCAGGGTTCGACTTCGGGCCGCATGCGTATCACGCACGCAATGAGCGCGTACTCAACATGTTCAAAGAGATCGCGTCCGACGGCTTTCCGGCGCGCGCGAAGAACGTGCGCATCAAGTTCCGCGGCAAGTACTACAAGTACCCGCTCGAGGCGCTCGACATCGCGAAATCGATGTCGCCGTTCCTGGCGGCGCGCGCGTTCCTCGACTACTCCTTCGAATCACTGCGGCGGAAGCTGCGCCCGCGCACGCTCGTATCGGCAGAGGACTGGGTCGTGCAGGCCATGGGCCGCACGCTGTACGGCCTGTTCTTCGGTCCGTACACGACGAAGGTCTGGGGGATCCCCCCGAGCCAGCTCGCGGCGTCGTTCGCGCAGCACCGCATCCCGCACATCTCGCTGATGAAGGTGATCACGTCATCGCTGCGGAAGGGCCGCGCCAAGATCACCGGCAGCGAGCACCGCTACGCGCCGCTCGTGATCGAGCTCTTCTATCCGCCCAAGGGCGCGGGGCTCATCAGCGACCGGATGGCCGAGCGGATCAGAAGGGCCGGTCCGAACAATCGGACGCTGACGAACACGCTGGTCACGCGCATCGAGGCGCAGGACGGACGCGTCACCGCGGTATGCGTGAAGCGCGTGCCATCCACGAAGAAGGACGGGCAGCTGACGCAGCTCGCGTCCGGCACCGAAGCCGCTGGGAACCCGTACCGCGATGTCGCGGGGGCGGAGGAGCGGATCGCCTGCGACGCGATCGTGAACACGTCGCCGCTGCCGGCGCTCATCGACCTTCTCGGCGACGCCGTGTCGCCCGGCGCGAAGGCCGCCGCGAAGGTGTTGCGCTTCCGCGCGCTCACGATCGTCGGCCTGCGCGTGAAGCGACCGAAGGCGCTACCGGCGCAGTCCATCTACTTCACGAACAAGACCTTCAATCGGCTTTCGGAGACGCGCAACTACGGAGGCAGCGAGATCTGCGCCGCTGACGAGACCGTCCTCCTGTGCGACATCACCTGTGACGTCGGGGACAAGATCTGGAACGCCTCCGCGGACGAGCTCGGGCTCCAATGCGCCCGGGAGCTCGTCGAAGAAGGCTTCATGAAGGAGTCGGAGCTGGCGGAGAGCGTCGTCCTTCGCTCCACGTTCGGCTACCCCGTCTACATGGTCGGATACGAGCGGGCCATCGACACGCTGATGAACGAGCTGATGAAGATCCCGAATCTCGTGACCGGCGGGCGTCAAGGTCTTTACAAGTACGTCGACATGGATATCGCGTCGGAGATGGGACTCTCGATGGGCGACTTCCTCCTCAGCAAGAAGTCCAAACAGGACGCGATCGGCGGCATACCCTACGAGGACCGAACGTTCGCCTAGCGACCGAGCGTGCCTTAGCCGTCACGTTCGGCTGGCAGCACCGTTCACACGCTGGATGCGGCGCTTCTCCTCTTTCGTTCTTTCGCTCACGATCTGCCTGACTTGGCTCATTCCCGCCGCACTTCCCGACCAGCACGTGGCCGACGCACAGACACCCGCCGCCGGGATTCCCCTGGCAGGCGACTTCAAGGGCACAGCTGGCGCTCAGATCGCGACGATCTCCGACCCCGCCGACAACTTCGCCATCCGCATTCAGATGCTCGAGCGCGACACGACGTCGACGACCGGCAGGTTCGCGACGACCGAGTGGTACGCCAGCCTCCCCGGCCAGTTCGATCTCGGCAAGATGAAGTGGGCCGCGACCGACGCCAACTTCGACGGAAAGACCGACCTGATCGCGCTCGTCGATGACGGCGCCACGAGCGTCCGGCTTCTGGTGTGGCTCTCGACGGGCACCGCCTTCACGTTCACCGGGACTGGCGGATGGTGGTCGAGCGCCGGGTACGCGTGGTCGCGCACCAAGGCGATCCTCGCCGGCAACTTCTCGGCCGTGGGCCACAACGGGCTGCTCTTCGTCTATCAGTACGACAACTTCGACATGCGCATCCATTACCTCGAATCCGACGGCACGAAGTTCATCTACAACGGCAACCAGGGCGTGTACGACTCAGGCCCGGGCCAATACGACACGAGCCGCGCGCGGTTCGTCGTCGGAAAGTTCACGCGGACGGACGGCCCCGACCAGATCGCGTCCGTCTACCAGTACCCCGACTTCCAGATCAAGATCCACGTATTCGATCCGACGCCGATCGGTCTGCAGCCGGTCAACGGCTGGGGCGGCGTCTGGGCATCGGGCCTCAACACCTATGACATCAGCAAGGCGAAGTTCGTCGCGGCGGACGTCGACGGCGATAAAAAGACCGACCTGCTCGGCTTCTACTGGTATGGCGATGGATCGGTGCGTGTGCACATCTTCAAGGGCGCGCAGAACCTCGCGCTCGTCTCCACCGATGGCATCGCGACGTTCACGCCCTTCTCGATGCCGTGGCTCGAGACGCGGGTCGTCGGCGGCGACTTCAATAAGGACGGGAAGGGCGACCTCGCGCTCCTGACCGCGCTGGTCGACGGGTCGTCGCACGTCGGCACGCTCTTGTCGACCGGCACAGTGCTGCAGTGGTCCAGCGACGCGTGGGTCAGCGCGGCAGGACTGAACAACCGGTGCACCTCGTGCTGGCCGCTGAATGGTCAGCCGGCCGCCGCGGCCTCGAACCTCACCCGCCGCACGCTCGCGGTGAAGATCGACAACGCGCCGGACGCGCGCCCGCACTACGGCATCAGCAAGGCGGACATGGTCGTCGAGCTGCTGGTCGAAGGATTCATCACGCGGCTCGCTGGCTGGTTCCACTCGACGGATCCCGACATGGTCGGCGCCGTGAGGAGCGTCCGGTACTCGGACCGCTACACGACACCGATGGTGCGCGGCGTCCTCGTGGCATCGGGCGCGTCGCAGTCCACGTCTGACCTCATCAACCGCGACGTCGCCAACGGCCACTACGTCATCGTGTCGCCGCAGTTCGGCGAGGGTGCATCGTTCTTCCGTTCGGGCGTCGACGGCAAGGTCGCGCCGCACAACCTCTTCACGACCGGCGCGCAGATCCGCGCAGGCGCGGCGAACGAGGGCGGAGCCGGACCCGTGACCGTGCCCACGTGGGACTTCCTCACGAGCGCGGCCCACATCCCGACCGCGGGTGGGTTCTTCGGCAGCGTGCCTGCGTCCACGATCGAGGTCCCTTACCGGCCCACCGCCGCGGTCCGCTATCAGTGGGACCCCGGCACGAATACGTACGCGCGCTACCAGAGCAACGGCGCGTCGTACGTACGTGAAGTGGACGCGGCGAACAACGCCGTCATCGCGGCGAAGAACATCGTGATCATCAACACCGACGTCATCACGACGACCGTGCAGGAGGATGCCGGCGGCGCGTTCAGCCTGGACATGCGGCTGACCGGAACTGGCCCGGCCACGATGTTCCGTGATGGCCGGCGCCAGGACGGCACGTGGTACCGCGCGAGCTGGTTCGACCCGTTCACGTTCATCTCGCAGAACGGCGAACGGATGCTGCTCTCGCCCGGCCAGACCTGGATCCACATCGTGCCGACCGACTGGACCATCCCGAGCAGCT
>JANMWW010000029.1:0-1903 GCA_031394155.1 Chloroflexota bacterium
TACGCGACGTTCGATCTCCACACCTTCGGCGACATGCGCCCGTACGCGTACAAGTCGGCGGATTACGGAAAGACATGGACGCCCCTCATAGCGGCCGGAAGTCCCGTGCGCGGCTATGCCCACGTCATCAAGGAAGATCTCGTCAATCCGAATCTGCTCTTCCTCGGCACCGAGTTCGGTCTATATGTCTCCCTCGATGGGGGAGCGCGCTTCTCACGCTACAAGGGCGGCGACTTGCCTTCGGTGGCGGTGCGCGATCTGGCGATCCACCCGCGTGACAATGATCTGGTGATCGCGACCCATGGTCGTGGAATCTGGATCATCGACGACATCACGCCGCTGCGCGCGCTTACGCCGGCGACGCTCGCGAACGAGGTCGTGTTCGTGCGCGCCAGACCGACTGTTCAGAAAGTTCCTGCCGGTGGCGGGTGGGCGAACGGCGACGCGGTCTTCGTCGGATCGAATCCGCCCGATGCCGCGGTGATCACCTACTATCTCAAGAAGCGTCACATCTTCGGCGACATGAAGATGGAAGTGCTCGACGCGGGCGGTAAAGTCGTCGGCACGATCCCGAGCACGAAGCGGCGTGGCCTGAGCAGGGTGAAGTGGTCGATGCGCCTCAAGCCGCCGCGGGTTCCACCGGCTGCGAGCGCCGCGTTCGGCGCTGCGTACGGTCCTCGCGTTCTGCCCGGCACGTACACTGTGAGGATGACTAAGGACAACCAGGTCTACACGATGCCGCTGAACGTCGTCCCTGATCCCCGGGCGACTCACTCGGCGACTGATCGTCAGGCCCAATTCAATCTCGCGACGAAGATCGTTCCCCTGCTGGGTGACATGTCCTTCGCCGTGGAAAGAATGAACGCCGTGCGCCGTGATCTCGAGGTCAGAGCGTCTGGCCTGCCGGTGGGCGATCCGCTCGCCCAGCGTCTCCGCGATGCATCATCGAGCGTGGATGTGCTGCGCAGGAAGATCGTCGCGACCAAGGAAGGAGGAATGATCACGGGTGAGGAGCGCCTGCGAGAGAATCTCACCGATCTGTACGGCGCCATAATCTTCTATGAGGGCCGGCCATCGCAGATGCAGGTCGACCGAACCGACGCGATCGGTCGCGAGCTGGCGGATGTGGTGACGGCGTTCGACGCGTGGTCGGCGAGGGATCTCGCCGCACTCAACACCGAGCTCGGCGCCAAGAAGCTGCAGCCCATCGTGCTGATTGACAGGCAGGCGTGGGAGGGGGCGGGGAAAGCCGGACAGTAGGGTGGCCGACGATTCGCCGACGAAGTCGGGGTTTTCGCGACGCGACTTCGTCGTACGCGCCGGGCAGGCGGGGATCGCGCTGTCCCTGTATCCCCCAGGTCTTCAAGAGCTCGTTCCGCGTCTTCTTTCGGAGCAAGACGAAGCCGAGGCGCTGAGTCACGGCGTCCTCAGCGCTCCGGTTCCGAGCGATCTCTATTCCGGACTTCGATGGAGGATGATCGGTCCGTTTCGCGGCGGCCGCGTCGCCGCCGCGACGGGAGTTCCTGGCCGGCCAAACGAATTCTATTTCGGCGCCGTCAACGGCGGTGTCTGGAAAACCATTGACGGCGGTCGAGTGTGGACGCCGATCTTCGACGGGCAATCGACCGCATCGATCGGCGCAATCGCAGTCGCGTCGTCGGCGCCGAACACGCTGTACGTCGGCAGCGGCGAATCCACGCTGCGTGACTCCGTCGGCTACGGAAATGGCGTCTATAAATCCACCGACGCCGGAAAAACGTGGACGCATCTCGGGCTCGACGAAACCCACCACATCGGCAAGATCGGCATCGATCCAAAGAATCCTGACAACGTGTTCGTCGCGGCGATCGGGAAGCTCTACGACGCGAACAAGGAGCGCAGAATCTTCCGCTCCAGAGATGGC
>JANMWW010000219.1:0-2013 GCA_031394155.1 Chloroflexota bacterium
CCACTCCTCGAAGAGGTCGGCGCGCGGACGCGAGGGTATCGAGCGGCGCTGGAAGCGCAGCTCGCACGCCGTCCTGGCGGATCGAGGGATGCCGAAGGCGGTCCGTCCGCGTTGGTGTCCCTCTACGGCACGCTGAACGAGGCGGCCCTCGCGTACGGACAGCTTCACGCGATCGCCCACCGGGCCTTCGATAGCCAAGGTGAAGGGAACACCGCTGACCTCGCCGAGGCCCATATGCGAGGCCACACCGCCGAGATACAGCAACTGGATCTGGGTATCTCCGATGTCGCAGTCCGTGAGCTCGACGCTGCGGGCGCCGAGTGTCAATGCACGTGTCCCGCCTGCGGCTTCGGGCTGTGCCTCTGCGCACCACACGGCGCGAAAACGGTTCGACAGGCGTGGAGTGAGACGCTACCGAAGCCTCCATCCGATGGCCTCAGGGTCCGTCGCCCACGCGCGGACAGTCGGGCGCTCGCGGCTGGTCTACGGGACGGAGACCGCGTCCTCGCGATCGACGGTCAAGAGATCGCGACTGATCTAGATTTTGTGGTCGCGCAGCGAGCGATTCGAGGTCACGCTCCCGATGGTCCAATGACATTGCGGATCCGGCGCGGGAGGGAAACAGAACCCACAGAGATCAACGCGTCAACGTCGTGACCCCGACGTGACCCGTGCGTACCCACACGAGAGCGGAAGACGGGGGTCAAGCACGCGGAAGTGGTAACAGGTCGGCTCGTTCTGGACGAGCGTGGGTGGCTCCGGCTGGCAGGTTAGTTATTCGTTTCTCTCCAACGACAACATGTGCGCAACCGAGGCGACACAAGCCCTGAGACGGCCCAGCGATAGGTATCCTGCCGCCGGTGCGCCTTCTTCCCGCCCGGATCACCGAGACCCTCGCGCCGACGCGCCTCGGGCGGAGCTTCCGCTGGCTCCTCTCCGCGACGGTCGTCAACAACATCGGCGACGGGATTGGACTCTCGGCGGGCCCGCTGCTCGTCGCTTCGCTGACGCGCGACCCCTTTCTCGTCTCGCTGGCGCTCCTGAGCGGTTACTCGCCGTTCATCCTGTTCGGCATCCTGGGCGGCGCTGTCGCGGACCGGCTCGACCGGAAGCGCATGGTCGTGGTCGTGGACCTCGTTCGGGCGCTCGTGCTTGCCACGCTTGTCGCGACCATCGTCACCGGGGCAGTCAGCATCGCTGTGGTCCTGATCGCCCTCTTCGCCCTGGGCACGGCCGAGGTCTTCGCCGACTCGGCGAGCAGCACGCTGATCCCAAACCTCGTCGCCCGCGAGGACCTCGGCGTCGCCAACGCCCGGATGAACGGCGCCTTCCTGCTCACGAACCAGCTCGTGGCGCCGCCGATCGGCGCGTTCCTCTTCGCGATCAGGATGGCCCTGCCGTTCGCGACGAACGCCGCCGGCTTCGCGCTCGGGGCGGTCCTCATCACCCGGATTCGGATAAGCCAACGGGAGCGGGCGGCGAGAGACGGGAGCAGCATCCTTGCCGAGATGGTCGATGGCGTGCGGTGGCTCATCGCCCATCCGCCGATGCGAACCCTGACGCTCACGATCCTCGCCTTCAACGTCACGTACGGCGCGGCGTGGTCGGTGCTCGTCCTGTACGCCGGCGATCGGCTCGGCATGGATGCGGTCGGGTTCGGCCTCATGACGACCGCGATCGCCGTCGGCGGGATCGTCGGGATCGCCGCCTACGACCGGCTCGAGAGGCGGTTCTCGTTCGGGAACATCATGCGAGTCGGGCTCACCATCGAGACGTGCACCCACCTGGTGCTCGCTGTGACGACGTCACCTGCGGTTGCCCTGGTCACGCTCGTTGTGTTCGGGGTGCATGCCTTTGTGTGGGGCACGATCTCGACCGTCATCCGCCAGCGGGCGGTCCCCGACGAGCTGCTCGGCCGGGTCGGCGGGGTCTACCGCATGGCGATCATCGGCGGCCTCGTGATAGGGGCGCCGATCGGTGGCCTGCTGGCGCGGGGGTTCGGGATCACCGCCC
>JANMWW010000080.1:0-5694 GCA_031394155.1 Chloroflexota bacterium
GTTTCAGCGACGGGACGAGCGGGTCTTTTGTTTGGGCGAAGACGCGGGAACAGAAGGAGTCGGATGGCCGGACCAAGCGACCTGACGCGGATCGCGGACGAGGCGGTGAGGGAGATCACCGCCGCGGCGGACGAGGCTGCGCTGGAGTCGGCCCGCGTGAAGTACCTGTCGCGCAAGGACGGCGTCCTCACCGGAGCGACGAAGGCGATCGCGACGCTGCCGAGCGCGGAGAAGCCCGCGTATGGCCAGGCCGTGAACGAGGCAAAGCGGCGCATCGAGGCTGCGCTCGAGTCCCGCGGCACCGAGTTGCGCGGCGGCGCGATCACCAAAAGCCTCTCCGAGTCCGCGGACCTCACGCTGCCACCACGGAGCGTCCGCCTCGGGCGCTTGCACCCGATCTCGCAGACGATCCGCGAGATCACGCGCGTGCTCGCGACCATGGGATTCGAAGCAGTAGAGGGCCCCGAGGTGGAGTTCGACTACTACAACTTCGAGGCGCTCAACATCCCGCGCGACCATCCGGCGCGCGACAAATTCAACACGCTCTGGATCGGGAATCCGCTGGGCGACGATGCGCAGCGGCCGGTGCTGCTGCGCACGCACACGTCACCGATGCAGATCCGCGTGATGGAGCAGCGCAAGCCGCCGGTTCGCGTCGTTGTGCCAGGCCGCTGCTACCGCTTCGAGGCGACCGACGCGACGCACGAGAGCATCTTCTTCCAGTACGAGGGTCTGGCCGTCGACAGCCAGCTCACGATGGCCGATCTCAAAGGCGTTCTGTACTCGTTCGCGCGCCAGCTCTTCGGCGGAGAGCGCAAGGTGAAGTTCCGCCCAGACTACTTTCCGTTCACGGAGCCCTCAGCGGAGATCGCGTTCGACTGCTTCGTCTGCGACAGCACGGGCACGACCAATACGGGTCGCTGCGCGACCTGCGGCGGCGCGGGCTGGATCGAGGCGGCCGGTTGCGGCATGGTCCATCCGGAGGCGCTGCGGCGCGTCGGCTATGACCCGACGAAAGTGCAGGGATTCGCCTTCGGCGGCGGCGTCGAGCGACTCGCGATGCTCCTCACTGGGACGCCAGACATACGCCTGTTCCACGAGAATGACCTGCGCTATCTGGAGAGCGTCTAGTTGAACGTCTCGTTGTCACTCGACGATCAGGGCTCGCTCCTCGCGGCGAAGCCGCTCGTCGCTCGGCCTTCATAGATGCCAAGCCTGCGCGTCCCGGTGTCTTGGCTGCGCGAGTACGTCACCGTCGATGCTTCGGCCGAACAGATCGCAGAGCGCCTGCACATGGCCGGCATGGAGGTCGATCGCGTCGAACGGACCGGCGGGTCGTGGGGACATTTCGTTCACGTGGCTACGATCACGAAACTCGAGAAACACCCGAACGCCGACAAGCTGCTGCTCGCGACGGTCGACTACGGGTCGGGTCGCATCAAGACCGTCGTGACCGGCGCGCCGAACCTCGCGGTCGGCGACATCGTTCCGTACGCGGAGGCAGGCGCGTCGCTCATCGACGGCCACACCGGCAAGCCGATGATCCTGAAGCCGAAGCCGATGCGCGGCATCGGGAGCGAGGGAATGGTGCTGTCCGCGAAGGAGCTCGGGCTGGGGGAGGACCACGAAGGCATCCTGCAGCTCGACAAGAAGCTCGCCGTCGGTGCGCTGCTTCAAGACGCGATCGGCGACGCGGTCATCGTGATGGAGATCGCCCCGAACCGACCCGACGCGCTCTCCATGGTCGGGATCGCGCGCGAGGTTTCGGCGCTGTTCAACGAGCCGCTGCGCGAGCCGGTGGGCGATGATCTCGGGAAATCGCTCGACGCGAAGCTCCTGCAGGTGCGCATCGAGGACGAGGCGGCTTGCCCGCGTTTCGCGGCAGCGTACCTCGAGGGCATCACCCTCGGACCCTCGCCAGGGTGGATGCAGCAGCGGCTCGCTGCCGCGGGCATGCGGCCGATCTCCAACATCGTCGACATCACCAACTACGTGATGCTCGAGATCGGGCAACCGCTACACGCGTACGACGCCACGATGCTCCACGGCAACGCGCTCGTCGCGCGGAAGGCCGCGCCGGGCGAGATGCTGCGCACGCTCGATGGGAAGGACCGCAGGCTCGGTCCGGCCGATCTGGTGATCGCCGACGCCGATCGCGCGCTCGGCCTTGCCGGCGTCATGGGCGGCGAGAACAGCGAGATCCGCGACAACACGACGAAGGTCGCGCTCGAAGCGGCATCGTTCGAGCCGCTCGGTGTACGGCGGGCGGCGGACGCGCACGGGCTGCAGGGCTCGAGCGGCAGCGCCGCAGCACGTCGATTCGGTCTCGCGCTGTCACCGGAGCTCGTGCCGCTCGCGCTCGCGCGCGCGGTCCGACTGATGCGCGAGCACGCCTCGGCGCGCCTGGTCGGGACAAAGGATGTGTACCCCTCTCCACGAGCGCGAAGTCGAGTGCGATTGCTCGCGTCTGACATCCCGCGCGTCCTCGGGGCGCCGATCGACCTCACCGAATCGGTCGACGCGCTCAGGCGACTTGGGTTCGAGGTGAAGGTGTCCAGCGAAGCCCTCGACGTCACTGCACCGCCGACACGCACCGACATCGGTATCGCCGAGGACATCGTCGAGGAGGTCGCGCGCATCGTCGGGTACGACCGGATCCCGACGCGCATGCCGTCGGGCCCGTTGCCGGTACACGAACGCCATCCTGCCGAGCGGCTGCGGGAGCGCGTGCGGGATGTGCTCGTCGGGTTCGGGCTGCAGGACACGGTCTCCTATTCGGCGATCGATCCCGCGTGGCTGAGGCGACTCACGCCGGATGGATCGAGCATCGCGCCGGAACCGCTTCGCATCACGAACCCCACGACGGTCGCGCAATCGGCCATGCGGCCGACACTGCGCGCGAGCCTCTTCGACACGGCCGCGCGAAATCTGCGTTACCGCTCGAGCGTCGCGATCTTCGAGATCGCGCCGGTGTATCTGCCGCGCGCGAAGGATCTCCCGGAGGAGCGCTGGACGATCGGCATCCTCATCGCGGGACTCGCAGAGCCGTCCCGCGAGGACGAGACCTGGCTCACCAAGGATCGGCCGTACGACCTTCACGACCTGCGCGGGATCACGGTCGGGCTGCGCGAAACGCTTCACGCGCGCGCGGCCGGCACGTCCGAGCGCGGCGCCGTCGGACTGCACCCCGGGCGATCAGAGCGTCGCGAGGTCGACGGTCGCCTCGTATCGCTCGAGGGTCAAGTCGACCCGCGCGTCGGGACGATGTGGAACTTGCCGGATGACACGTTCATCGCTGAGCTCGATCTCGCGCAGCTGCTCGCGGAGGTCCCCGCCCGGTCCGCGGCGGCCGAGCCGCCGCCCTACCCGCCAGCGATCCGCGACCTCGCCATCGTCGTCGAGGAGTCGCGGCCCTACGGCGAGGTCGAGCAGGCCATCCTCGAGTCCGCGAAGGGCGTGGTCGAGTCGGTGGCCCTGCGGGACGTCTATCGCGGAGCGCAGGCGGGGGAGGGAAAGAAGAGCTTTGCGGTGCGGATCGTGCTGCGTTCGGCCTCGGGGACGCTTGCTCCGGAGAACGTCGACCAGGCGATGCGTCGCATCCAGGGCCGCCTCGAGCGCGTCCTTGGGGCAGTTCTGCGCTCTTGAACCCCGTGGGCACCTGAACCCGGGGGAGGCCCAGCCCATACTGGCTTGTATGAACGGCAGGGCACAGGTAGCCTGCCGAGATTCGTAGGTACGGCTGCCACAGCGCAGGCCGGCCACGGGAAGAGCGTGGGAGGTACCGTAGGAAGTGATTCAGTCAAGGCGAGTACTAGCTGCAATGGGTGCCGCGATGCTGGTCGCGGCGGCCTGTGGCCAATCAGCGCAGCCGACGCCAACGGCGTCCGTCGGCGCTGCGACGTCCGCCCCGGTCGCGCGCGGCCAGGGCGGGGATCTGAAGATCCTCTACTGGCAGGCGCCAACGATCCTCAACACGCACCAGGCGACCGGAACGAAGGACTACGACGCGGCGCGTCTCATCATGGAGCCGCTCGCCTCGTGGGGTATCGACGGGAAGCCCTTCGCGAACGGGCTGGCCAAGGAGATCCCGACGCTCGATAACGGTGGAGTCTCCAAGGACTTCACGACCGTCACGTGGAAGCTCATCGATGGGCTCAAGTGGTCCGACGGTAGCTCCGTCACGGCGGACGACGTCGTGTTTACGTCGAAGTACATGGCCGACGGGGCCACCTCTGACCCGAACTCTGACTTCATGGAAGGCGTGAAGTCGGTCGTCGCGAAGGACGCGAGCACGGTCGTCGTCACCTACGACGGCCCGACCTCGGGCTACTACAAGTTCGGGACGGGTGGCGGCAACGAGATCTTGCAGAAGGCGCAGTTCGAGAAGTGCCTCGGCGCGAAGGCGAGCGAGTGCCCGGAGAATCTCAAGCCCATCGGTACCGGGCCGTACAAGCTCACGGAGTTCAAGTCCGGCGACGTCGTGACGTACGAGATGAACACGAACTTCCGGGACAAGACCAAGCCGTACTTCAAGACCGTCACGTTGAAGGGCGGCGGCGACGCTCTTTCCGCGGCGCGCGCGGTCTTCCAGACCGGCGACGTGGACTACGGATGGAACCTCCAGGTCGAGGCTCCGGTGCTCAAGGCGCTCATTCAGGGAAGCACCAAGGGCGACTACCTGGGGAAGGCCAGCTCGAACGTCGAGCGGGTGAACATCAACTTCGCGAACCCTGATCCGGCGCTCGGCGACAAGCGGTCGGAGCCGGACACCAAGCACCCCTTCTTCAGCGACAAGAACGTCCGTATGGCCCTCGCGATGGCGACTGACCGCGGCACCATCGGCAAGGAGCTCTACGGCGACGGATTGACCGGCACTACGACGTGCAACCAGCTCAATGGAAGCCCGAACTGGGAGTCAAAGAGCAGCGCGAACTTGGCGGTCTGCAAGTTCGACCCGGCCGCCGCCAACAAACTGCTGGACGACAATGGCTGGGTGAAGGGGAGCGACGGCATCCGTGCCAAGGGCGGCATCAAGCTGAAGATCCTCTTCGGCACGACGGTCAACGCCCTCCGCCAGAAGACGCAGGACATCCTCAAGAAGAACTGGGAAGCCGTCGGGTTCTCGGTCGAGCTGAGGTCGGTTCCCGGAGGTGTCTTCTTCACGAACACCTCGAACGACGGCGCGAACAAGATGTTCTACGACGTGACCATGTACACGAACGGGACGACCCCCGACATCTCGAGCTACATGTCGGGCTGGACGACCAAGCAGATCGCCCAGAAGTCGAACAACTGGAACCAGACCAACTACCACCGGTACTCCAACCCGGCCTACGACGCCATCGTCGACCAGATGCGCAAGGAGACCGATCCAGCGAAGATCAACCTGCTGGGGATCCAGGCCAACGACATCATCGTCGGTGACGTCGTGGTCATCCCACTGGTGAACCGTTTCCAGGTGGCCTCCGCAAAGAGCAAGACACTCCTGGGAACCAATCTGAACCCCTGGGACTCTGAGATGTGGAACATCGCGGACTGGTACAAGACGCCGTAAGGGACGAGTAACGACGGTCTACGGTAGTGCGGTGGATGACCTCCACCGCACTACCTCGTCGGCCCAAGATCAGATGAGGAGTCGGTAGCGTGGGGCGATACATCTTTCGGCGGCTACTGATCGCCATCCCGACGCTGCTG
>JANMWW010000097.1:0-10297 GCA_031394155.1 Chloroflexota bacterium
TCTTCACCGCGGGCGGCGAGCTCGTCACGCTTCGCGAGGACATCGGACGTCACAACGCCGTCGATAAGGTCGTCGGTCGTGCGGTACTCGATGGCCGTGTCCCGCTGACGAATTCGCTGCTCGCGGTCAGCGGGCGGGCCGGGTACGAGCTGGTGCAGAAGGCAATCGCCGCCGGGATCCCGATGCTCATCGCCGTCGGCGCGCCGTCGAGCCTCTCGGTCGCGACCGCGCTTCGCTTCGGTCTCACGCTCGTCGGCTTCCTGCGCGGCGAGCGCTTCAACATCTACAGCGCTCCGGAGCGAGTGCGCGGCGCGAGCCTGGGCCGGTAGCGGCACGGCGCTTGCGCCTCCGACCGCCATGAACGGCGCGCCGCTCGGCCACGTCAAGTGGTTCGTCGATCCGTCGCGGTACCCGACCGACTATGCACTTCTCCTGACGGCACCGGTCCTCATCGCGTTCGCCGTCGCCCTCGCCGCGATCGGCATCGCCTTCGTGATCGCGCGTCGCGTGCCGGAGCCACGGGTGTTCGCGTCGCTGGAGCGTTTTGCCGGAGTGGGCCCGCTCGCCCTCGGCGTGTGCGTCGGCGCGTCGCTGGTGTGGGCCGCGCTCGCGGGAATGCTGTTCGTGCCATCGCTGCGCGTCGACCTTGATGGCGAAGGGACGATCCTGCTGGGAACGGAAGTGATCATTGGCCTCGCGCTTGCGCTGGGCGCCGGCACGCGCGCCGCGGCCGTCGGGCTCGCCCTGCTCGGCGCGATCGCGATGGTTCCCTTCTCACTCGAGTCGATCCTCGAGCAGGTGCATCTTCTTGGCGCGGCCGTGTACCTCTTCGTGATCGGACGCGGCCCCATCGCCGTGGACGCCCTCTTCGGACAGCGGCGGTCGGTCGAGCGCGAGGACGCGCCCGCGATCGCATTGGCGGTGCTACGCGTCGCGATGGGTTTCGGCATCGCCTTCGGCGCGCTCACGGAGAAGCTGCTCGATCCTGCGCTCTCGGCTGCGCTGCTGGCCCAGCGCCCCGAGCTCAACGTCCTGCGCGGCCTGGGACTCGCCGATCAACAGTTCGTCTACCTCGCCGGCCTCACTGAGCTCGTGATCGGTGCGGTCATCCTCTCCGGGCAGCTCACGCGTCCCGCGATGGCCGTCGGTGCGCTGCTCTTCACGATCACGCTTCCGTTGTTCGGCTGGTTCGAGCTGCTCGGCCACCTGCCGTACTACGGGATGATGCTGACGCTGTTCCTCGCGCCTGATGCCACGTCGCCGCAGGTGCGCAGGCAGCTGCGCGCGGGAAAGCTCGCGGCCTAGCCAGTCGCCAGATTCATGTCGGCGCGATCGAAGGTCTGATCCGGATTTCGCAGCAGGTCCAGCAGCCGCGGGTCGTTGGCCACCACGATCCCCGTCGCGCCTGACTCGAGCGCCGCCGCGCGCGCCGCGCGCCACTCATCGCGGCCGCTCGGGAACGGGATGCGGTCCCATCGCTCCCCCCGAAGCGCCAGCTCCTCCGCCACGTTCAGGCGTCCGCGCGCGAGGCGTTCGCAGGTCGCGCGGCCGGCCGTGGCGGGAGCGCCCACCGCTACGAGGCCGACCCGCCAGGTGAGCGCCGCCAGCGCCGCGAGCAGTACGTAGGGGTCGCCATCGGCCGCATCGGCCCAGAGCGAGTCAGCGCCGGCCGCCTCGATGGCACGCGCGTCGGCGAAGAGCTCGCCCGCGTCGCCCGTCAGGACGCAGTGCACGCCGATCCGCAGGACCCTTGGCGTCTCGTCCATCAGCCCACCACCTCGTCCCCATTCACCTGTTGGAAAACATAGCGCGTCGGGCCGCGGCCGACTTGACGCGGACGGTGGTGAGAGTAGAACGGTGTCGGCACATGGCTGATCTGACGCGACGCCAGCTGCTGAAGGCGGGTGCGAGCACCGCCGGCCTTGCCATCGTGCCCTTCGCGAACCCACTTGGGTTCGACCTTCGCTCCGCGAAGAAGATCCAGACGAGCTTCCGTCTGTCCGGCGCGAAGGAAGTGAAGTCCCTTTGTCCGTACTGCGCGGTGGGGTGTGGACTCATCGCATACACGAAAGAGGACTCGAGCGGGAAGACCCAGCTGCTCCAGATCGAAGGTGATCCGGACAGCCCGATCAACGAAGGGCGCCTCTGCCCGAAGGGCGCGAGCGCGATGCAGCTTGCCACCAGCTCGCGCCGCGTGGAGAAGCCGCTCTATCGCGCACCGGGAAGCGCGAAGTGGGAAGAGAAGTCCTGGGACTTCATGCTCGACAAGATCGCTTCCAACCTGAAGGCGTCGCGGGACAACACCTTCGTGGCGCAGGACGCCAACGGGAACATCGTGAATCGCACCGAGGGGGTCGCCTTCGCCGGCGGCGCCGCATTCAGCAGCGAAGAGGGCTACCTCGCCGCCAAGCTGATGCGCACGTTCGGCGTCGTGCACATAGAGCAGCAAGCTCGGGTCTGACACGGTCCCACGGTGGTCAGTTTGGCCGCCACATTCGGACGAGGAGCGATGACCAACCACTGGCGTGACATCAAGCACGCCGACGTCATCCTCATCAACGGGGCCAATCCGGCAGAGGCCCACCCGGTGGGCTTCCAGTGGTTCGTCAAGGCGAAGCTCGATCCGACGAAGGGCCCCGGCCAGGGCGGCGGCGCGAAGATCATCCACGCCGACCCGCGCTACACGCGCACCTCCGCGCTCGCAGACCGGTATCTCCGGATCCGCACGGGCACCGACGTCGCGTACTTCGGCGGGCTCATCAACTACGTCCTGGAGAACAAGCTCTTTCACGACGAGTACGTGAGGAACTACACCAACGCTTCGTTCATCGTGAAGAAGGACTTCTCGTTCAACGACGGGCTCTTCTCCGGTTACAACAAGCAGACTCGCAGCTACGACGTGTCGTCGTGGGCCTACGAGAACACGACGCCCCCGGCGCAGGTCGGCGGCGCGGTGGAGGGTCCGGCCACCACGAGCAGCGGATTCGCGCGGCGCGACATGACGCTCCAGGATCCGCAGACCGTTTTCCAGCTCCTGAAGAAGCACTACTCGCGCTACACGCCGGAGATGGTCGCGGGCATCACCGGCATCCCCAAGGAGCAGTTCCTGGAGGTCGCGAAGATCGTCGGCGAGATGGGGAAGCCGGACAAGGTCATGACCATCGTGTACGCGGTGGGTCTCACCCATCACACCACCGGCGGACAGCTGATCCGCTCCGCCGCGCTGCTGCAGCTCCTTCTCGGGAACATGGGACGTCCGGGCGGTGGCATGAACGCCGAGCGCGGCCACGCCAACATCCAGGGCAACACCGACCACGCGATCTCCTGGGAGAGCCTCCCGGGTTACCTGCGCATCCCGGTGCCCGGCCAGAAGAATCTCGACGACTACGTGCGACAGAGCGCGTCGATCAAGAGCGACCCGAACTCCTGGAACTTCTTCGGCGTCAACTACCGGAACTTCATGGTCAGCCTGTTGAAGGCCTGGTACCGCGGCGCGGCGCAGGCGGGCAACGATTTCGCCTTCGACTTCATCCCGAAGCCGGCCGTGAACTCGTCCTGGATGTCGATCTTCGACCAGGCGCTCAAGGGAAAGATGGAGGGCCTGATGCTCTCCGGCATGACCGCGACGAGCATCGGACCCGACTCCAATCAGGTCATGCAGGCCCTCACCAAGCTCAAGTGGCTCGTGGTCATGGACCCATTGCCGACGACGAGCTCCGAATTCTGGCGCGCGCCCGGAATGGATCCCGCCAAGATCCAGACCGAGGTCTTCATGCTCCCGACGACGCACTGGATCGAGAAGGACGGCTCGTTCGTGAACAGCGGCCGCTGGTCACAGTGGAAGGATGAGGTCCTCCACGTGAACGTGCACCCGGACCACTCCGCCCGGCACGACCACTGGATCTTCATGGACCTCTTCGACCGTGTGAAGACGCTCTACCGGCAACAAGGTGGGAAGTTCCCCGACCCGATCTACGCGATGACCGTCGACTACGCCGACTCGCGCAAGCCGACGCTCGACGAGATCGCGCGGGAGATCAACGGCAAGGACCTGGCGACCGGCAAGCAGATGGCCTCGTTCGGTCTGCTGAAGGCGGACGGGACGACGACTGCGGGCGACTGGATCTACACCGGCAGCTACACCGATGCCGGGAACCTGATGAAGCGGCGCGCCGGCGTGCAGGACCCGGCAAAGAACGACCCGACCGGCATGGGTTTCTACCCGGGCTGGGCCTGGAGCTGGCCGCTCAATCGCCGGATCATGTACAACCGCGCCTCCGCCGACCTGGCGGGGAATCCCTGGGACCCCAAGCGTCCCGGGATCCAGTGGAATGGCACGACCTGGGTCGGTGACGTCCCCGACTACCCGCCGACCATGAGCCCCAAGGACCCCGCCTCGTGGAATCCGTTCATCATGACCGGCGAGGGCGTGGGCCGGCTGTTCTCGAGCTCGATGAACGACGGTCCGATCCCCGAGCACTACGAGCCGATCGAGGCGCCGATCCCGAACCCGCTGCACCCGAGCCAGTCCGAGTCGCCGGTCGCCTTCCTGTACGACCAGGCCGCAGGGCGCCCGAACCGCTTCGGCAAGGTCGACAAATACCCGTACGTCGCAACGAGCTACCGGCTGACGGAGCACGAGCATTACGTGACCCAGCACGTTCCGCTGCTCGTCGGTCTCCAGCCACAGGCCTTCGTTGAGGTCCCCGAGGAGCTGGCCGCCGAGAAGGGCATCAAGAACGGCGATCGCGTGCGCGTCTCCAGCGAGCGGGGCAAGCTCGAGGTGGCCGCGCTCGTCACAAAGCGCCTTGGCCCGGTGACGCTTGCGGGGAACACCACGTGTTACCAGATCGGCATCCCGATCCACTGGGGCTTCATCGGCATTTCTGCCGAGCGCTATCCGGAGCTCTCGAGGAACTGGCTCGCGAACGCGCTCACGCCGTTCGTCGGTGACGCGAACGCCCGGACGCCGGAGTTCAAGGCGTTCCTCGTGAATATCGAGAAGATCTCGTGAGCGCCGTGGCGGAGCGCACCACGGTCTTCGACACGCGTAAGGCGCGAGCGGTCGAGCTCGGCGCGCGTTTCGACTTCGTGGCTGAGCCAATGCGCCTTGTGGCGGCCCTCGCCGACGCTCAGCGACGCGCGTACCTTCGCGCGCTCGAGGAGCGGCCAACGGCGGGGGAGCTCGTGGCGTACGCCGTGCGGAATGCGCTCCCTGATGTGATGGCTGCGACGATGGCCGCGGGCACCGAGGTCCTACGCGAAGCGGTGCTCCTACGCTTCCACGAGGGCGACCTCGGCGGCATCATCGCTGCCTGGCTCGCCGGTGACGAGCAGACCGAGACCGATGCGTATCTTGCCCGCGCGGCTACCTCGCCGGTCCTCGAGGCGGTGCCGGAGCTCGGTGCCGCGCTGCGTGGCGATGCCGCCGACGAACGCAACTGTCCGGCGTGCGGTGGCCTTCCGCAGCTGGCGATGTTCGGTGACACCGGCGAATCGCTCCTTACGCCGCAGCGCCAGCTCGTATGTTCGCGCTGCGCAACGACCTGGCCATACGCGCGGATGACCTGTGTGAGCTGCCGCGAAACGGACGGCGCCAAGATGCCCATCCTCGCCGACGAAGCGCGGCTGCCGCACCTGCGCGTCGACGCGTGCGACACCTGCCACGCGTATCTCGTGACCGTCGACGTACGCAAGGAGCCTGGCGCCGTTCCGCTCATCGACGAGATCGCGGCGCTTCCACTGGACCTCGAGGCCGCTGGTCGCGGCTACCGGAAGATCGCACGGAATGTGATGGGCTTTTAGGGATGGCGACGATCGAAGCGCGGCCGGTCGGATTCTTCACCGATACGTCGATCTGCATCGGCTGCAAGGCCTGCGAGGTCGCGTGCAAGGAATGGAACCAGCTCGAGGGAAATCCGCCCGAGTTCCGCGACAGCTTCGACAACACCGGGCAGCTGGACGCGCAGAACTGGCGCCACGTGCAGTTCATCGAGCAGGTCCCGGCGAACAACAAGGGCTTCATCCCCACGCCGACACCGATCGCAGGCGGGCAGGCCTGGCTGATGATGTCCAACGTCTGCAAGCATTGCCAGCAGGCCAGTTGCCTCGAGGTCTGCCCGACGAACGCGATCGTGCGGACCGAGTTCGACACGGTGCTCATCCAACAGGATGTCTGCAACGGCTGCCGCGATTGCATCTCCGCCTGCCCATACGGCGTCATCGGCTTCAACGAGAAGACCGGCACGGCTCAGAAATGCACGATGTGCTACGACCGGCTGCAGAGCGGGATGCAGCCCGCCTGCGCTAAGGCCTGCCCGACGGAGTCGATCCACTTCGGCTACCTCGACGAGCTGCAGAAGGCTGCCGACTCGCGCCTCGCGGCGCTGCAGACGGCTGGCTACAAGGCCGCGCAGCTGTACGGTCGCGACGCCACCGTCTACGGCGGCCTGAACGCGTTCTTCCTCTTGATGGACAAGCCCGAGACCTATCAGCTGCCGAATGCCGAGAACGCGAAGCTGCCGAGCCGCAACAACGTCCCTGGCTACCTGGGCGGCGCGGTGACCGCCATCGGGGGTCTCATCGCCGGCGCGATCGCGTTCCGCAGCGCACGCATGAGCGGCAGGGACAAGACCTCATGACCGGCGCTGAGCACTTCGTCGCGCCGCCGCTGTGGGAGTGGTGGATCCTCGGTTACTTCTTCTTCGGCGGCCTGGCCGGTGGCAGCTACGCGATCGGGACGCTCATGCGGTTGTTCGGTGGCCTCTCTGATCAGCGTGCCGCGCGCACGGCCTACATCGTCAGCTTCCTCGCGCTGCTGCCCTGTCCGATCTTCCTCATCCTCGATCTCGGTCAGCCGGCGCGCTTCATCAACATGCTCTTCGACGCGAGCTCCGGTGGCCTTGCGTTCAAGTACTGGTCACCGATGTCCGTCGGCTCGTGGGCGCTCCTGTTCTTCGGCCTCTTCTCATTCGTGTCTTTCCTTGGCGCGATCGGCGACGGGAAGACCGGCGCGCTCGCGCCGTTCACGCGCGTCCTCAGAGGAACGGCCGGCGCCATGTGGAGCGTGATCGGCACCGGCCTTGGCTTCTTCGTCGCCGGCTACACCGGCGTCCTGCTCGCCGTATCGAATCAGCCGGTGTGGTCCGACGCGGGCTGGGTGCTCAGCGGTCTGTTCCTCGCCTCGGCGCTCACGGGCTCCGCGGCGCTGCTGCTGGCCCTCGGAGCCTGGCGGCGCTCCGTCGATGCGGACGTCACCGTCCGCCTCGCGGCCGCGGACCGGAACTTCGCGATCCTCGAGGCGATCCTGCTCGTGCTGTTCGTCGCCTCGGTGACCGTCGCTGGCACGATCGGCGAGCTGCTCGGGATCTGGCTGCTGCTCTGGATCGTCGTCGTGATCGGTCTTCTTGCACCGCTCGTCGTGGCCCCGCTCGCGCTTGCGCGTCGCTGGTCGCCGGTGACCGGCCCGGCCATCGCGCTGCTGGGCGCGCTGGCGCTGCGCGCGCTCGTCATCTTCGCGCCGCAGATCTAGTCGTGTCCACCTCGACCCAATAGGACGCCGCGTGCGCGACGAAGTCGCGATAGGTCGCGTCGTCGATCGAGCGCCACGTCCCGTTCGTGATCTTGCCGTCCTTATCCAGCGCGTACAGGCACGTCTCGGGTCCGAAGACTCCGGAGCCGGCGATCGGCAGCTGTAAGACGAGCTGTCCGGATGTGTCGATCACGCGGAAGCCGGAGGCCATGCCGTCGTGAGTGCAGCTCGAAGAAGTACGGCCGGTCCGCCAGCCCGGTGCGATCGATCGCCCAGAGCACGCGGGTCGGCGGGGGCAGCGGCGGCTGCGAGAACAGTGGCTTCGTGACCTCGCGAGGAAGCGATAGATCACGGTGCCAATGCTGGTGCTCGACGACGGCCTGCGCATCTGAGGTAAACGCGGCGACTCCTACGTTCCGCGCCTATCCTCAGGCGACATGCGGCCAAACGAGCGGCTCGAGGAGCTACGCACGACGTCGGCACTCGGTGGCGGTGATGAACGTGTACGTCAACAGCACGCCAAAGGAAAGCTGACCGCGCGCGAGCGCGTCGAGCTGCTTCTCGACGAGGGGTCATTCACCGAGCTCGATGCGTTCGTCATGGCGCGGCCGACCGAGCTCGTCGCCGACGACGAGCGCGTGATGGGTGATGGCGTCGTGACCGGGTTCGGCCGGATCGACGGTCGGGTCGTCTATCTCTTCTCGCAGGACTTCACGGTGTTCGGCGGATCGCTGGCGGAGGCGCATGCCCAGAAGATCTGCAAGGTCATGGACCTTGCGGTGAAGACCGGGGCGCCGATCATCGGCCTCAACGATTCGGGCGGCGCGCGCATCCAGGAGGGGGTGGTCTCGCTTGGTGGCTACGCCGACATCTTCCTGCGCAACGTCATGGCCTCGGGCGTCGTGCCGCAGCTCTCGGCGATCCTTGGGCCGTGCGCCGGCGGGGCCGTGTATTCGCCCGCGATCACCGACTTCGTGGCGATGGTGCGCGACACGTCGTACATGTTCGTGACCGGTCCGAATGTCGTGAAGACGGTGACCCACGAGGACGTCACCTTCGAAGAGCTTGGCGGCGCCGATGTCCACGCGCGCCGCAGTGGCGTGGCGCACTTCGAGAGCGACGACGAGGTGTCGTGCCTCGCGCTGATCCGCCGCCTCGTCGGATTCCTGCCATCGAACAACCTTGACGCTTCGCCCGTCGTCCCCACCGATGACCCGATCGATCGCCAGGACGGTGAGCTCGACGATCTCGTGCCCGACGCGTCGACCAAGCCGTACGACATGCTCGAGGTCATCCGGCGCATCGTGGATGACGGCGACTTCCTGGAAGTTCACGAGGGCTGGGCACGCAACATCATCTGCGCGTTCGCGCGCCTCGACGGGCGCTCGGTCGGCGTCGTCGCGCAGCAGCCGATGGTGCTCGCCGGTGTGCTCGACATCGACGCCTCGACCAAGGCCGCGCGCTTCGTGCGCTTCTGCGACGCCTTCAACATCCCCCTGGTCACGCTCGTCGACGTTCCGGGCTTCCTCCCCGGGACCGCACAGGAGCACGGCGGCATCATCCGCAACGGCGCGAAACTCCTGTACGCGTACGCCGAGGCGACGGTGCCCAAGCTCACGGTCATCACGCGCAAGGCCTACGGCGGCGCGTATGACGTCATGTCGAGCAAGCACATCCGCGGCGACTACAACGTCGCCTGGCCGCGGGCCGAGATCGCGGTCATGGGGCCGGAGGGCGCGGTGAACATCCTGTATCGGGACGAGCTGGCCAAAGCGAAGGACCCGGACGCCCGGCGGAAACAGCTCGTCGCCGAGTACGTCGAGAAGTTCGCGAATCCGTACGTCGCGGCGTCGCGTGGCTACATCGACGACGTCATCGAGCCGCACCAGACGCGTCCGAAGCTCGTCGCGGCGCTACGCTCTCTTGCGACGAAGCGCGATACGAATCCCAAGCGCAAGCACGGGAACATCCCGCTCTAAAAGGGGAGGGCAGCGATGTACGGCACGATCGCCCGACTGACGGTACGCAAAGATCGGCTGCGCGAGTTCTTCGCGCTCGGCAAGGAATGGGACGACCGCGAGCGCAGGCGCGCGATCGGCTATGTCGGCGCCGAGATCATGTGGGAGGACAAGGAGCAGGGTCGGGCCTGTCTCGTCGTCCACTTCACGAGTCGCGAGAAGTACCTGGAGAACGCCAACTCACCCGAGCAGGACGCGTTCTACCAGAAGCTGCGTGCCTGCCTCGAAGCCGACCCGGAATGGATCGATGGGACCTTCGGCCGCTGGGATTCGGCGTATGCGCATCCACCCGAGTGGGCCTTCGCTGACCGCGGCTAGCCGCTGACCGCGCCGTTCCGCAAGGTCCTCATCGCGAATCGCGGCGAGATCGCGTTGCGGGTGATGCGCGCCTGCCGCGATCTTGGGATGGGCGCGGTCGCCGTCTACAGCGAGGCCGATCGTGACGCGCTCCATGTACGCCTCGCGGATGAGGCGTACCCGCTCGGTGCCGCTTCGCCACGGGAGAGCTACCTCTCGATCGAGAAGCTGATCGCGATCGCGCGACGGTCGGGCTGCGATGCCGTGCACCCGGGGTACGGCTTTCTCTCCGAGAACGCCGACTTCGCTGAAGCCGTGGCCGCGGCCGGCGTCGCGTTCATCGGTCCGCCGGGCAAAGTGCAGCGGCTCCTGGGCGAGAAGACGCGAGCGCGCCGCCTGGCGACCGAGGTCGGCGTTCCGATCGCCGACGGGACGAACGAACCGCTGGGCG
>JANMWW010000109.1:0-3113 GCA_031394155.1 Chloroflexota bacterium
TCGACGAACTCGTTCCTCGCGGCCGCGTCGTTCCAGGAGACCACCCGCGTCCTCACCGAGGCCGCGACGATGGGCCAGAAGGACCGACTGCTCGGCCTCAAGGAGAACGTCATCATCGGCAAGCTCATCCCGGCCGGCACCGGCCTCGCATCACGTCGCGAGCAGCTGGACTGGCTGCCCAAGGCACGTGCTCTCGCGGCGATGTTCGGCAGCGACGACGACGAGGTCGTCACCCCGGTCCCGGCGCAGGAGCTCTCCCTCGAGGATCTGGACGACGACGACGAGGGTGAGGACGGCCTCGAGGACATCGAGGACGCCGAGCCCACCCCGGCGGACCTGACCAAGACAGGGGACTAACCTCTCCGCGTGACTGCCACATCACCGAAGCTCGAGCCGGTCGGTAACTGGGAACAGTTGCCGGCCGGCTTTTCGCATCGGGACGTCGCCGGCGTCGCCGTCGACACGAACGATCGCGTGTATCTCGCCACCCGCGTGCGGTCGTGCATCTTCGTCTACGAGCGCGACGGGACGTTCGTGCGCACATGGGGCGAGGGCGTTTTCAGCGATCGTCTTCACGGGATCACGTGTCACCCCGACGGGACGCTGTTCGTCGTCGACGACGCCGGCCAAAGCGTTCGCCACTTCACCGCGGAGGGGAAGGAGCTCGCGCCGATCGGGCCAGTGGGGAAGGCATCGGACACGGGCTACGACGGCACAAACGTGGCGACCGTCGCGCGCTCGGCCGGTCCGTACAACCGTCCGACGAACATCGCGGTCGCCCCGAACGGCGACCTCTACGTGAGCGATGGCTACGGGAACGCGCGCGTGCATCACTTCTCGCGCGATGGGAAGCTCATCCGCTCATGGGGCGAGCCTGGGACGGGGCCGGGTCAGTTCATGATCTCGCACGGCATCTGCGTGCTGCCAGATGGTCGCGTCCTCGTCGCCGATCGCGAAAACGATCGCATCCAGGTCTTCGATCCGAAGGGGGCGTTCCTCGCCGAGTGGACCGACGTGCAGCGCCCGACGCAGCTCGTGCTCGGCCCCGACGGACTCCTTTATGTAGCCGAGCTCTGGTGGCGGAAGGGCCTGAAGACGCCCAAAGGGGAGGAGATCGCCTCCGACCGCTACGGCCGCGTCTCGATCCTCGACACCAGCGGTCGCGTCCTGGCGCGCTTTGGCGGCGGTCCGCCGAACACACCCGGAAACTTCACGGCTCCACACGGCGTGGCAGTGGACGCGCAGGGCGACGTCTACGTCGCGGACGTCGCCTATACGATCGGGGTCGGTCCCGGGCTGGTCCCACCGTCCGCGCCGACGCTGCACAAGCTTCGGCGGACGTGATTTCCCCCTAAACCCAGCAGATCGGCTCTGCGCATCGGCTTCGGGTTGACCAAGGGCGATTTGCTCACGTAAACTTCTCATTCGGCGTCTTTCGAGACGGTGGCCGCCCCAAAAGGGCGGTCATTTCGCGCATCGACCCAGTTGCGATGTTGTGACTGCGGCCGCGCTGCGCCCGAGGACCGTCCCCGCAAGGGGCGGCTCTTCGGTCGGGGGGAGTCCAAATGAACAGGGTCCACACGAGTGCGTGCGCGTGCGCTCGCGCGGGTTTCGCACAGATAGAAGGACAAAGGGGTAACCGTGCCAACGATCTCGCAGCTGGTCCGCAAGGGCCGAACCTCGCAGAAGAAAAAGGTGGACACGCCGGCTCTCCGGACCACCTGGAACTCGCTGACCGGTCGCCACACCAAGCTCCAGCGTGGCGCGCCGCAGAAGCGCGGTGTCTGCACGGTCGTTCGCACCATGACCCCCAAGAAGCCGAACTCCGCTCTGCGGAAGATCGCCCGTGTCCGTCTCTCGAACGGCATGGAAGTCACGGCGTACATCCCGGGCATTGGTCACAACCTGCAGGAGCACTCCGTCGTGCTCGTGCGTGGCGGCGCCGTGCCGGACCTGCCCTCGGTGAAATACCACATCGTCCGCGGGACGCTCGACACCGCCGGCGTGAAGGACCGCAAGCGCGGCCGTTCGCTGTACGGCGCGAAGAACCCGAACGCCAAGAAGCGGAAGTCCACCTAATGCCACGCCGTGCGCGCCCGCAAGAGCGCAAGACGCCGCCGGACCCGAAGTACGGCAGCGTGCTGATCCAGGAGTTCAACAACAAGCTGATGCAGCGCGGGAAGCGCTCGACCGCCGAGCGGATCCTCTACGGCGCGCTCACGCTCGCCGAGACGACCACGCGCAAGCCCGGCAACGAGGTCTTCGACCTCGCGCTCAAGAACGCCAGCCCGTTGATCGAGGTCAAGCCGCGCCGTGTCGGTGGCGCGACCTATCAGGTGCCGGTCGAGATCCGCGCAGACCGTCGTGGCTCGCTCGCGATGCGCTGGATCATCGAAGCCGCGCGCAAGCGTCCGGGCAAGTCGATGGCCGACCGCCTCGCCGGAGAGCTCGTTGACGCGATGAACAACGCTGGCGGAGCTGTCCGCCGCAAGGACGAGACGCACAAGATGGCCGAGGCCAATAAGGCGTTCTCGCACTACAAGTGGTAATGGCAATAGAACAGAAGGCGTCCAAAGTCCAGAAGTTGCCGCGCGAGTATCCGCTCGAGCGCTATCGCAACATCGGCATCATCGCGCACATCGATGCCGGCAAGACGACCGTGACCGAGCGCGTCCTCTTCTACACCAAGAAGATCTACAAGATCGGCGAAGTGCACGAAGGCGCAGCGACGATGGACTGGATGCCCCAGGAGCAGGAGCGCGGCATCACCATCACGTCTGCCGCGACCACGTGCTTCTGGCGCAATCACCGCATCAACATCATTGACACTCCCGGACACGTGGACTTCACCGTCGAGGTGGAGCGCTCACTCCGCGTGCTCGACGGGGCGGTCGTCGTGTTCGATGGCGTCGCCGGCGTGGAGCCGCAGTCCGAGACCGTATGGCGCCAGGCCGACAAGTACCGCGTCCCGCGCATCTGCTTCATCAACAAGCAGGACCGCCTCGGCGCGGATTTCAAGCGCTGCGTGAGCATGATCGTCGACCGCCTCGGCGCGAACCCCGTCGTGATCCAGCTGCCGATCGGCAGCGAGGACCGCTTCAAGGGTGTCATCG
>JANMWW010000112.1:0-8223 GCA_031394155.1 Chloroflexota bacterium
CCGTAGTCCGCCGCAAGCAGCGTCTCGAGCTTGTCGGTGGCGAGGTCGTATGACGCGAGCTCACTGCGGCGCGTCTCGCTCTGGTAGCCGACGAGGAGCTTGCGGTCGTGGTCATAGAAGCCGATAACGGTCGAGATGCCCGGGTCGAGCTTGGGCTCTCGGGCCTCGCCGGTGGCCACGTCGTACAGGACCGGTCGCACCTGAGATTCGAAGTTGCGGAGCGCCGACAACGTCTTTCCGTCCTTCGAGAACTTGCCCGGATGCTCCTCGACCCCATCCGTGCCGAGCCAGCGCACCTGACCCGAGACGATGTCGAGGATGCCGGCGCGCGGCGTGCCGGAAGCATCAGAGGTCACCGCGACGCGCTTGCCGTCCGGGTGCCAGTCCGCGATGCCGTCCTGCGAGCCGGACCGGACCGAGAAGATCTTCTTCGTTCCGGTGCCGTCCGCATTGATGAGGTAGGCATCGATGTTCTTCAGGTTGGTCGCGTCCTCGTTCGTCGAGATCGCCAGCGTCTTGCCGTCCGGACTCCATATGCCTCCGAACACCGGGAAGGGGAATCGCGTGAGCGGCGCGTAGGCAGTGCCGTCGGCACGCATCTTCCAGAGGTTGAGCTGCCCTGGCTTGTCCGGCGCGGCCGGATGCCGCTTGTTGGTGAGCACGCTCATCCATTTGTCGTCGGGGCTGAACTGGACCACGTACTCCTGCGCGCTCGGATCGGTGGTGAGCTGCATCACCTCCGATGTGGCGACGTCGATCTTGTAGAGGTCGTGCTGCTCGTTGCCCCCGGCGTCCTTCGCGAAGACGATGCTCCCATCGTCACGGCTCCACGCGAAGCCGGCGCGGAGCGCGGTCGGGACCTCACCGTGGCTGATCTGACGCGTCTGCTTGGTCGCAAGGTCCATGACGTGGAGCTCCATGCGACCGGTCTTGTCCCAGTAGAAAGCGACCTGGTCACCCTTCCACGAGACCGACGGCAGGAAGAACGATGGAAGCCGGCAGAGCTCCTCGAGCGGGATGCGTGGCTGCCGACGTGTTTCTACGGCCATGACAACACCTCCCCGATGCGTGCGACGACTCTACGCCTTGGCGGCCTCACGGAGCCCGAGTGACGTGCGCGCCTCCGCCAGCGGAAGCTGCCACAGCGTGTTGGACCACGCGTGACGGAAGCCCATCAGCTCGTTGATCTCGAGCATGTTCTTGTTCACGTTCGCGTTGCCGGTCCGGATGAACTTCGCGTCAGGTCGCTCGCGCATGATGCGGTCGAGCATCGCCGCTTTCATCCAAAGACCGAGCCTGTGGCCGCGATGCTTCGTTGTCACGCCCGTGCCGCTCTGCTGGACGACGTGTCCGACGCGCGGGTCGTAGTTCACCTCGGTGAAGCCAGCGCCCTCGCCCGTCGCCTCATGTATCGCGACCATGAGCCACCAGTCCATGCCGGCCTGCTTCAGCCACGACTCGCGCTCGTGGAGCTGCTCCTCGGTGAACTGCTGATCCGCGAAACGCAGATCGCCCTTGGGCATGTCGTTCATCGAGTTCGCGGAGTCGAGAAATGGCTGCACGAGCTCCTTCGGCACGAGGTTGTCGGCGCGCTCGAGCCGGTAGCCCTCCGGGTCGAGCTTCGCCCACTCAGCGACCTTCGCGCGATCGACGTCCGCGATCGCGAGCTGGTTCATCTTCACCTCGAGACCGGCCGTCGCGGCGACCGCCTTCGCGAACGCCTCTCCTGAGGGCTGCCGATCGTTCGTCTGACCGAAGAACACAAGATCGTCACCCTGACCGATGCACGCCTCGACCGCGGCGCGCATCAGCGCCGTGCCGACGCCCTTGCGCCGATGGTCGGGCAGGACGTTGACCTCGGTCCAGCGCGCATGCGCGTTCTCGGGCTCGGTCTTGTTCCAGCCCACGAACGACGACCCGACGAGCTTCCCTGACGCGTCGCGCGCGCCGAAGATCGCTCGCCACTGGCCCGGCGTTGTTGCGGTGATGCGCTGCACGAGCGAGTCGAGCGGCGTGAGCGGGTCTTCCGGTACGCGCTCGTGGTTCTGCTCTTGAAGAAGCCGCGCGGCCTCCTCGAGCTCGGGGCGCGAACGATCCGCGAGGTCGATCTCTTCGATCCGATATCCGTGTGGTGCTTTCATTCGGCCGAGCCTAGTGGACGGGTCCGCGCGGACTATGTCGGAGACTACGTTCGGCTAGGCACCCACGAGAACAGGCTGGAAGAAGAGCACGGTGGTCCCCGAAACAAGGCGTTCGCGGGTGATCCGGATTCGTTCGCCGAAGCGCTGGAGGAACGCGCCCTCGAGCGCCTGGTCGTCCCAGTGGCCGACGTCCCAGGACATGCCCTCCGCGGACATGAAGCGGAGCACGAACTCACGCAGGGCAGCGTCGGAGACCGCCGCCCCGAGGTAGCGGAATTCGGTGCCGTCAGGCATCTCCCAGGTGACCATGGTTCTCCTGTGTCGCACGGTACCGACGGGGCGGGGGCCAGGCATCCCCCGCCGGGGGGCTGTGCCTCCCCCGACCGGGGGACGGGCTTTCGTCTCCTGCGTATCGGTCAGTTCGGCGTCAGCGGCGGTCGCGCATCATCCGCGGCGGCGCCGGCTGGTGCCGCTGGAGCTCGTGCTCGGGGCCTGCGTGCGCTTCACCGAAAAGCTCATGCCGTCGGAGGCGATGACCGACGGGACCGCGAGCGCCTGGCGCGCGCCGTTGATCATGGTGATCCCCTGCGCGCCGAGCGCGTTCAGAGCGAGCGTGTTGCCATCGCGCACGGCCGACGCACCCTTGAACGTGAGCGTTCCGAAGTCGTCGAGCGGCAGGGTGCCGCGATTGACGCTCGGCGCCTCCTGCACCCACTCGGCCGAAGAATTCGACGAGCGGTATTGCACGGTCGTGCTGTACGCGCCGCCGGTCGTGTTGTTCTTCATCGAGATGAGCCAGTCGAGCCCGACCTTCTGCGTGATCGACACGGTGACCGAATCACCTGGATTGACGCTCAGCGACACGGGCTTCGAAGACGCTGGGAGCATTTCGATCCACGCGTCGTAGACGACCTCGTCGCCACTGACCGTGGCCTGCGTGCCCGCCTGGATCAGATCGTTGCCCGTGATCCCGCCGATGCCGACCCAGGTGGCGTCCGCGCCGGTCGTCGTCGTGGCGACCGTTGGCACGGTCCACGTGCCCGTCACCGACGTGAAGCTTCCGCCGGTCGCGGAGTAGCCGGACCAGTTCGACGATGTCGAGACGTTCGCCGCCGCGGTGGCGGGCGTGCCGGTGTCGGCCTGCGGCTGCGGCGCCGGCTGAAAGACAGCCGACGGCTGATCGTCTGTCGCGATCTTCCACGCGCCACCGTCGAGCACGAGCGTGTAGTCGTTGCGCGCGGTGGTCTCGTCGGTCGATCCGTCGGTGTACGTCGAGCGCCACGTCTCGAGGGTCGTCGCCGTCGCGCTCGCGCCAGTCCCGCTCACGCTCACGAAGTCAGTGGAGACGAGATCGATCTGCCGCACGCCCGAGGTCGCGAGGTCACGGTTCGTCTGCAGCAGCTGCGTGTAGAAGGACGACGTCGCCGTCGCGCTCATCAGCGTCGCATCGCCTGTGTTGAAGGCTTTGGCCTGCGCCTGATTCGCGGTCTCGATCGTCTGCTTGACCGCGGTCTCGAGCGTCGAGTCCGACGCCGAACCGGCGGGAGCCGAGGTCGCTGCGGGCGTGCCCGCGATCTGACGAGCCAGCCCACCGAGGTCGACCGATCCGCTACACGCAGAGAGCGTGAGCGCGAGCAGGACTGCGATCAGGGCTTTCGGCATCTGGCTTCTCATCAGATCAACCTCCACTGTGCGTATCCACAAGGTTCTGCCCTGAGGCTAAGAAACGTCTGAGAGCTTGCTGAAACCGCCCTAAGAAGGCGTGGGCGCCAGCGCCAGCGCGAGCAGGCCGGCCGCGACAAAAGCCGCGCCCATGAGCTGGATCGGCGCGAGTGACTCGCCCAGGAGCAGAGTGCCCAGAAGGCTTGCGGTCAGTGGCTCGGCGAGCGAGAGCGTCGCGCCGTGTGACACCGGGAGCCTCACGAGCGCGGCGGTATAGAGGATGTACGCGATCGCGGTGGCGACGACGCCGAGCTCGACCACGACGATGACGCCGCGCGGGTCCGCCAGCCACGAGAGGTCGACGACCAGAAGCACCGGCACGAGGAGCAGCGCGCCGCCGCCGAACGCGATCGCCGCGACCGCGACGTTGTCACCGACACGCAGGAGCCGCTTGCTCGCGGTCGCGTAGACCGCATAGCCCGCGCCGGCGATGAGCGGGAGCATCACCGCGGCTGGCTCGAGCGGCACGGTAGGGCCAGGGAGCACGAGGAGCACGAGACCCGCGATCGCGATCGCCGTGGACACGAGCCAGCGCGTCGTGGGCCGCTCCCGCAGAGAGAGCCACGCGAAGAGTCCGGCGAACGCCGGAGAGCTGCCGATCGCCAGGATCGTTCCGACCGCGACCCCGGCGCGCGCCACACCCTCGAAGAAGGAGAGCTGATAGATCGCGACCGCGGCCGCGGCGATGACCGCCGGGGTGACCGGCCAGCGCGAGGCGAAGAGCGTGCCGCGAGCGAGCGCGATGAGCACCAGGAGCGCGCCGCCGATCGCGATGCGCACGGCGCCCACCGCCAATGGCGCGGCGTCCGCGGGAGCGAGCGCGCGCGCGGTCCCGGTCGTCCCCCACAGCACGGCCGCCATGAGCACCATGGCCACCGCGCGCCTGTCTCTCACGGCGCAAGCCTAGAGTTGTGCGGTGCGCTTTCTCCAGGCGGTCCTGGCCGTCCTATTTCTCATCGGGCTCGTCTTCGCCGGTCAGGGGCTCGGACTCATCCCGGGTTCGTATATGACGGGACGCAGCGAGTGGGCTGCGATCGGCGGGACAATGGCCGCCATCGCCGTGCTCGGCCTATGGTGGCTGGCGCGACCTAGGGCTTCATAAGAAGGATGGCGTTCGGCAGCTGACGGCCCGGCCCCAGGATGTAGTTGCCGCCGATCCACATCGCGATGCTGCCGCCGCCGTCGAGGTTCATCGCATCGCGCGCGCCGAGCGCCTGCAGCACGAGCGCTGTCTCAGGCACGGAAGCGCCGGACACGATCGCGAGATACACGAACGTCGCGTCGATGGCGATGGCGCCACGAGTTCCACGCAAGCGCTGGTTCGAGTCGATGTCCGCTGAGATGTCGACGATCACGCCGTTCTGTAGCAGCAGCGGGAAGTTGCTGATGCCCGCGGTCACCGGCCCGCGCGTGTAGCTGAACGTGCGCCGGTAGAAGCTCGCGGTATTGCCGTTGAACGTCGCGAGCGCGTTCGTGGGATTTGCGAGGTGGCGCGGATTGATCCACGCGCCGATGCTCGAGTTGTACACCGCGTAGTCGTAGGTGTTGACCTTGCCCGCGCACGGTGGGTAGTCCGGCGGGCAGAAGTAGCTGCCGTGGATCGCGGCGTATGCGCCGTTCTCGGCGACGTACTGCGCGAGCGGCTTCGCGGGACACGCACTGAAGCAATCCGTCGTGTTCGCCGTGACCGTCTTGACGCGCACCTGTGACAGGCGCTCTTTGATCAGATAGGTGGTGAACGTGCCCGCCGATGTCGGCACGTTGATGCGGTTGTATCCGGTGCCGCTGTACACGACCGGCGGAGCCGGCGGACGTGAACCGTCGGGATTGAGCACGGTGACGAGCCAGAAGACGCCGTAGTCCTCCATCCACGTCGCACCTTCGACGAGCGGGCGCAGATAGAGGCGGTAGTAGCCGGGATCGGTCGGGGCCTGGATCGTGAACTGGAACCACGCGACCTGACCCGGTCCGACGTACGCGGCGGGCTGCATCGCGATGCGGTTGTAGCGCGGCCACCCCGTCGCGGGAGATCCATGCGTGCCGTCGCCGCCGAGCGGGCTCGCCTGATCCTGGCCCGGCTCGGACTCCCACGTGCCGAGGTACGCGACCTCGCCTAGTCGACCACTCACCCACCCGGCACTGCCGCTGTTGTAGTACGCGACCGTCGCGGTCGAGCGATCGCCGGGACAGAGCGTCGGATAGCCCGACTGTCCGTACCACTGCGCGTGGAATCCGGGCACGCCGCCGGTCACTGGCGGCGCCGGAATGCCTGGACCCTCGGTGCTCACGCAGGTCGCGGCCGCGGGCGCCGCGTCCGCGCGCGCGGTCACACCGAGAAGCATCGATGCGACGACGATGCACGCGACAACGGCGCGCGCGACAAGCCTCTGACCCATTCGCCTGGGCTAACGGCTCGCCGGACCCGGAGGTACCCGTGCTACCAGGCTGCTACGGCCGCTACTCGAATTGGAACGAACGCTTGGACAGGCCGAGGAAATAACCGTCGATCATGGTCTTGCCCGTGTCGAGCGTATCGAGGCTCGCGCCGACGGTCACGAACAGGGGAACGAAATGATCGACGGTCGGGTGCGCGTACGGCAGACCCGGAGCGCGCCGCTTGTAATCGATGAGCGCGTCCACGTCGCCGGCCGCGATCTGCTCCTGCGCCCAATGATCGAACTCCTTCGACCACGCCGGCGCGGGCGCGTCGGGGCGGAAGTCGCGCAGGAAGGGAAGCCCATGCGTCATGAAACCGCTTCCCATGATGAGCACGCCCTCATCTCGCAGAGGCGCGAGCTTGCGACCGAGCTCGAGGAGCTCGCGCGCATCGAGCGTCGGCATGCTGATCTGGAGGACAGGAATGTCCGCTTCGGGATACATCACCGTGAGCGGCACATACGCGCCGTGATCGAGACCGCGCAGCGGCTCGTCCGCGGTCGGCGTGCCTTTTCCGATGAGCTGACGCACGCGCTCTGCGAGCCACGGTGCGCCGGGCTGCGGATATGTGACGCGGTAGTACTTCTCGGGAAAGCCGTAGAAGTCATAGACGAGCGGGACGGGAGTGGTCGCGCCGATCGTGAGCGGCGACTCCTCCCAGTGCGCGGACACGACGAGGATCGCCTTTGGCCTCGGGAGTGCCTTTGACCATTCCGCCAGCTCGCCCGGCCAGACCGGGTCGTCCACGAGGATCGGCGCGCCGTGACCCAGATAGAGCGCTGGGGTCCGTTCAGCCACGTTGGTCACAACGCGATACATCGTCTGCGCATTCCGTACCGTCTTGCTTCGCGCATCGATACACAGGGTGATGGGACGCGGCGCAGCCCCGCTCTCGCTCCTCGTCGCGCTCATCGCCACGTCCTGTGCCGGCGGCGCGAACCCTTTCGACCAGCTCTCGAAGACGCTGGGGTCTTCCCCTCCCGCAGTCACCGCAAAGGCCGCGCCGATCTTTTGGGTCGACGCGCCGATCGCGGGCGATCCCTCGCCGATCCGGGCGCATGTGCCGAACACCGGTGCGGTCGTCGTGCCCGGGGGCGTGCAGCTGCTCCCGCCTCCGATCGTCCCGGGTCCGCGTCGCGTGGCCATCCAGGCGGGGCACTGGAAGACCAACGAAGCCCCCGACGAATTCCCGAATCTCCGATTTCAGTTCGGCACGTCGGTCGCAGGGATCGATGAGGTCAACGTGGACCTCGACATCGCAGATCGGATCGCCGTGATCCTTCGTGCGAAGGGGATCATCGTCGACGTGCTTCCCGCGACCATCCCACCCAGCTACGTCGCCGATGCGTTCGTCTCGCTTCACGCCGACGACGACGGCGGGTTCGGCACCGCGACCGGCTTCAAGATGGCGCACGGCTTCTACCGCGGGCCCTATGACAACGCGCTCGTGGAAGCTCTCACGAAGGAGTACGCCGCGGCCACTGGGCTTTCTTTGAACCATCAGGTCACCGACGACATGACGGACTACTACGCATTCGCATGGTTCCGCTATGAGCACGCGCTGGCGCCGCACACCCCGGCGGCGATCATCGAGATGGGCTATCTCTCGAACGAGGACGACCGCGCGCTGCTCATCGATGAGCCGAATGTCGTGGCGCTGGGTCTGGCGAACGGCGTCCTTCGTTTCCTGGCTGGCAATTCGCGCGAGGCCCTCTTCGCGAACGCCATCGCTGTCGCGACCGTCGCCGCACCCGCGCCCTAGCGCCAGGCGGTCACGATCGCGGCCATCAGGATCTGCACGATCAGGTTGTGGCCGTTGTTCACCGCCCAGAGTCCCCAGGGCTTCTTCTCGAAGGAGATCTGCGCAGCGGTGATCGTGGCCATGAAGCCGAGCCAGCAGAGCAGGCCAAGCTTCACACCATCG
>JANMWW010000117.1:0-4160 GCA_031394155.1 Chloroflexota bacterium
CGCCCGCGGTCTGGCGCAGGTTGCGGATCGTCCGGACCACGTCGATGAGCGCGGCGAAGCGATCCTCGAGGGCCTGATCCCGATCGCGCGGCTCGGGCCACTTCGCGATGACCAGTGAGGGCGAGCGATCAGAGTTCGGCATGGCGCGCCACAGCTGCAGCGCGAGCGTGTCGGTGATGAACGGCATGACCGGATGTGCCAGGCGGAGGATGCGGTCGAGGACGTACGCCAGCGTGCGCGCCGCCACGTCCGCGCGCGCGGGATCACGAAGGCTCTGCTTGCTGAGCTCGATGTACGTGTCGGCGAACTCGCCCCACACGAACTGCTGGAGCGCACCGACGTATTCGCCGAAGAGGTACTGCTCGATGAGTCGATCGAGCTCCGCTGCGGCGGCCTCCGTGCGTGACAGGATCCAGCGCTCCGCCGGTCCGAGCGCCGGGTCGTTCTCGGGGCTCCGATCAGCGGGTGTGCTCTGAGGATTCTGTTCGAGCGTGCGCAGGACATAGCGGCCGATGTTCCAGAGCTTGTTCGCGAACTCTTTCGCATTCTGCAGCTTCCCCTCGGACAGCTGGCTGTCGGCACCCGCGGACACGCCATAGATGAGCGCATAGCGGAGCGCATCGGCTCCATCCGCTTCGATCGTGGCGACCGGGCTGGTCACGTTGCCCTTGGACTTGCCCATCTTGGTCTTGCCGACACGCACGAGACCGTGCAGGTACACGGTCGTGAATGGGATCTCGCCCATGTTCTCGATGCCCATCATGATCATGCGGGCCACCCAGAAGAACAGGATGTCGTAGCCCGTCTCGAGCACCGTGCCCGGATAGAACCGTTTGAGGTCCGCCGTCTGCTCGGGCCAGCCCAGCGTGGAATGCGGCCAGAGCGCCGACGAGAACCAGGTATCGAGCACGTCGGGGTCCTGTTTCAGATCGGTGCTGCGGCACTTCGAGCACACCGTCGGATCGGGCGCGCCCTCGTCAGGAACGACGATCTCGCTGCAGTCCTGGCAGTACCAGGCGGGGATGGAGTGGCCCCACCAGATCTGGCGCGCGATCGCCCAGTCGCGAATGTTCTCCATCCATTCGAAGTAGATCTTCTCCTGGTACTTCGGGACGATCTGGATCTTGCCGCTGCGCACCGCCTCGATCGCCGGCGCGGCGAGCTCCTTCATCTTCATGAACCACTGGCGCATCACCAGGGGCTCCTCCACCGTCTCGCAGCGATCGTGGATGCCGACGGCGTGCGTGATCGGCTCGTGCTTGACGAGGAGGCCCTTCTGCTTCAGGACCTCCACCGCCTTCGCGCGCGCGGCGTCGCGATGCGCGCCCGAGAGGATCCCAGCCTGGCCGGTCATGTTCCCCTTCTTGTCGATGGCGCTGATGATCGGAAGGCCGTGACGCTGGCCGATCTCGAAGTCGGTCTGATCGTGTCCCGGCGTGACCTTGAGCGCGCCCGTGCCGAACTGCGGATCGACCGCCTCGTCCGCGATGATCCTCACGCGGCGCTCCACCAGAGGCACGAGGACTTCCTTGCCGATGAATGGCTTCCAGCGCGCGTCGTCCGGATGCACAGCCACGGCGGTGTCGGCGACGATCGTCTCTGGTCGGGTGGTCGCGATCACCACATCCGGCGTGCCCGCAGGCATCGTGTCCGCCCAGGGGTAGCGCACGTACGACAGCTGGTCCGTGCGCGTGATGTGGAGCAGCTCGAGATCCGAGTACGTGGTCTGGCAGGTGAGGCACCAATGCACGATGCGGTCGGCGCGATACAGGTGACCTCGCTTGTACTGGCGGATGAAGTGGGTGCGCACGCGCTGCTGCATGTCCGGATCCATCGTGAAGTGCACCCGTGACCAGTCGAGGCTGCAGCCGAGCATGCGCAGCTGGCGGTAGATGCGCGGCTGGTAGTGGCGCATCCACGTCCACATCTCGCCGAGGAACTGCTCGCGCGAGAGACCCTTCTTGTCCATCTCTTTCGCGAGCTCTTTCTCGACGACGATCTGCGCGATGATCCCGGCGTGGTCAGTGCCGGGCAGATAGAGAGTCGCCTCGCCGCGCATTCGGTGCCAGCGCGCCATGAGGTCCTCGTACCCGCCAAAACCCAGCGCGTGCCCCATGTGCAGATCCCCCGTCACGTTCGGGAGCGGCAGCATCATCACGAACGTCTTTTCACCCGGTGACGGCTTTGCGGGCGGCGTAAAGAAGCCGGCGCGATCCCACCAGTCGTACAGCTCGGTCTCGACGACCGACGGACGGAAGTTCTTCTCGCTGAAATCGAGGACCGCCGCGGGTGGAGCCGGATGCTTCGTGTCCATCAGTGGCCTCCCTGCACGATTTCGCCAAAACAAAAAGCGCCATCCGTCCCGGGACGAACAGCGCCGTGGTACCACCTGGGCTTCCGCTCACGCCGGTCGTCTCTGACCGATGGCGCGAACGCTCTTCGACCTCTAACGGGGTCAGCGATCCGGCTCGCGGGTGACTTTCCTGCTTGGTGTCAGGCCTTTTCCCGGTCGCCGCCGGCTACGCCAAATGGTACCGCCTCGGACGGAGAATGGACGTTGTGATTTCGCGAGGACCGCTCTCTTCGCTGGGTCCGACGGCCGCCTGGATCGTCGGCGTGCTCGCGGGCGTCGTCGGCACGTTCGTAGCGCTCTTCATACCGTTGATCGGCGTCTTGATCTACGCGGTGCTCGCCGCTGGGCTGGTCCTGCGCTCACGGGCGAGGGCCGCCATCGGTGGTGGGCTGCTCCTCACCACCGGTGTGTGGTTCACGTACCTCGATCAGTCGATGAAGGCGCAGTGCCAAGCCATGAACACAGGCAGCGGCTCCTGCACGGTGATCGACGCAAATGGCACGCTGGTCGCACCGCTCACGTTCGTGCTGACCGGGGCCGCGCTGTCGGCCTACGCCTTGTTCTTCGGGAAGAGGTCGTTGCGCGGCGGCGAGTAGACGTCGATCACCTGGGTCGGCTCCTCGAAGACGCGCGCGCCATGTGCTGTGCCGGGGGGAACGCGGTACGTGTCGCCGACGGTGAGGATGCGCTGTTCTCCCGCGATGATCATCGCGAGCGATCCTTTCACGACGACGCCGAACTGCTCCATGTCGTGCTTGTGCGTCTCGACCACGGTCTTGGGATCGAGCTCGAACATGATCATCGTGGCGTTGTCCGTCTGTAGGACGCGGCCCTTCGCACCGGGCGATCGGTCATAGAGCGGCAGGTCGCGCGGCGAGGCGTAAAAGAGCTTAGGCATGAGCAAGGAGCGGCTCTGCCGCGACGAGCGAATTCGACCAGCCGTGAGCTGGTCTCACGCGAAGCGTGAGATTGACAAAGAGCTTGGGCACGCTTAGGCGGTCGCCTCGTCTCCTTCGAGAACGATCTGCTCGTTCTTACTGAGCAGGAGCGGCTTGGCCTTGCCCTCGATGGCCTCGGGCGTCACGACGACCTTGCGCACGTCGGTACGCGACGGGATCTCGTACATCACGTCGAGAAGAACTTCCTCGATGATCGTCCGGAGGCCGCGGGCGCCGGTCTTGCGCTTCGCCGCGCCGGCGGCCGCCGCGCGTAGCGCGTCATCCGTGAGCTGAAGCTCGACCTTATCCAGCGCGAGGAACTTCTGATATTGCTTGATGATCGCGTTCTTGGGCTCGGTGAGGATGCGCATGAGGTCCATCTCGTCGAGCGCCATGAGCGGCACGATCACGGGCAAGCGGCCGACGAACTCTGGGATGAGCCCGTACTTGAGGAGATCGTCGGGCATGACCTGCTGGAGGATCGCGCTTGTCTCCTTGGTGTTGTCGCGGAGCGTGGCGCCGAAGCCCATCGTCTTCCTGCCGACACGCGATTCGACGATCTTCTCGAGCCCTTCAAAGGCGCCACCGACGATGAACAGGATGTTCGTCGTGTCGATCTGGATGAAGTCCTGGTGCGGGTGCTTGCGACCGCCCTGCGGCGGCACGTTCGCCACGGTGCCCTCGAGGATCTTCAGCAGCGCCTGCTGGACACCTTCGCCGGATACGTCGCGCGTGATGGATGGGTTGTCGCCCTTGCGCGCGATCTTGTCGATCTCGTCGATGTAGATGATGCCGCGCTGCGCGCGGTTGAGGTCGAAGTCGGCGGCCTGGATGAGCCGCAGCAGGATGTTCTCGACGTCCTCGCCGAC
>JANMWW010000223.1:0-2829 GCA_031394155.1 Chloroflexota bacterium
GAGAGGCGGAGGAACTCGCCGGCCGACTTGGCCATCTTGGCGCTGTCCTGCCGGAGGAAATGCGTGTGCATCCAGTAGCGCACGAACGGCTTTCCGGTCGCGGCCTCCGACTGCGCGATCTCGCACTCGTGATGCGGGAAGAGATGGTCCTCGCCACCGGCGTGCAGGTCGAAGGTCTCGCCGAGGTACTTCATCGACATCGCGGAACATTCGATGTGCCACCCCGGGTTGCCGCGGCCCCACGGTGAATCCCATTGCTGCAGGTCGTCCGGCTTGGCCTTGCGCCAGAGCGCGAAGTCGTACGGCCCGCGTTTGTTCGGGTTCACCTCGACCCGCGCGCCGGCCTTGCGCTCGTCCGGCGGCTCCGGGTTGAGACGCGTGCCGTATCCGGGGAATGTCGTGGTGTCGAAGTACACCCCGTCGGACGCGACGTATGCGTGTCCACCGGCGATCAGCTTCTCGATGAGCGCGACCATCTCGGGGATGTGCTCGGTCGCCTTCGCGACGACCTTCGGCTCGAGGATGTTGAGCGCCGTACGATCGATGAAGAACTGTTTCGTGTAGCGCTCCGCGATGACCAGCGGATCGACGTTCTCGCGGCGCGCGCCGATGGCCATCTTGTCCTCACCACCGACATCGGCGTCGCCGACCAGATGGCCGGCGTCGGTGATGTTCATGACCTGCCTGACGTCGAAGCCGAAATACTCAAAAGTGCGGCGCGCGATATCCGCGGTGAGATACGTGTAGAGATTGCCGATGTGCTGGTAGTCGTAGACCGTCGGGCCGCAGTTGTAGACGCCGAGGGCGCCCGGTCGCAGCGGTTCGAAGGGCCGGACCGAGCGTGAGGCGCTGTCGTACATCCGTATCGCGGGGAGGGTCTGCGCTTGAATGAGCCTCTCCTTAATCGAGCTGCGCGATGGCAAGCGCGGCGATGGCTTCCCCGGCACCGACGACCCCGAGGCCGTCGTTCGTCGTCGCCTTGACGCTCACCCGGTCGACGCCGATATCGAGCGCTTTCGCGATCGCCTCGCGCATCGCCTGCACATGCGGTGCGAGCCGTGGCGCCTGCGCGATGACCGTCGCGTCCAGCGAGCTGACGGTGAAGCCGCGCTCACGCACCAGACCACCGACCCTGCGCATCAGCTCCGTGCTGCGCGCCCCCGCATACGCGGGATCGTCACTTGGAAAGTGCCGACCGATATCCCCGAGGTTCGCGGCACCGAGGAGCGCGTCCATGAGAGCGTGAAGAAGGACGTCGCCGTCAGAGTGACCCACGAGACCCGTCGGGTGCTCGATCGCGACACCGCCAAGCACCAGCCGGCGATCGGCCGCGAGACGATGGATATCGTAGCCGATGCCCGACCTCCCCATCAGACGCTGCTCGCCCTCATCGGACATTCATCGCCGGAAAGCCCGCGAGGCCCTTTTCCACGAGCTCACGCGCGTATGACAGGTCTTCGAACGTCGTGATCTTCAGATTGCGGCGCTCGCCAGGCACCATCTTCGGCTGGATGCCCGCGGCAACGAGCGCCGCGGCATCGTCGCTGAACGTCCGCTCCCCGGCCGCGGCGCGGGCGCGCACGAGCAGATCGCGGCGGAAGACCTGAGGCGTCTGCGCGGACCAGAGGCCATCACGCGAGACCTCTTCCGTCGCAGCGCCGGCCTCATCGGCCCGGCGCACCGTGTCCGCGAGCGGCAGGCCCGCGATGGCGGAGCCGTCGGCCAGCGCGATCTGGACGCATCGCTCGAAAAGGCTCGGTGGCACGAACGGCCGAGCGGCATCGTGGATCGCGAGCACGTCGGCGCCTTCAGACGCGTCGAGCGCGGCCCAGGAAGAGGCAGTTCGAGTGTCCCCCCCTTCGATGACGCGCACCGCGGGCGTGCGCTCGTGGACCAGATTGGTAATGCGGACGAAATTGATCCTTTGCGCGACGACGATCACCTCATCGAAGCATCCGGCGGCGAGGCCGGATGCGACGGACCACGCGAGGACGGGCTGGCCCCCGAGATCGGCCAGCACCTTGTCCACTCCGGCACGCGTCGCGCTGCCGGCGGCGAGGATGGCGAGGACGCGACGCACTAGTGAGCGGCCACTCGCGGTCTGCGCGTGTCCTGGGTCTCGCCCTTTGGCTGCGCGAAGATCATCCGGCCGCCGACTGTCTGCAGCACCCGCATGACCGTGACGGTGACCTCTGAATCGAGATAGCGCAGCCCGCCTTCGACCACCACCATCGTGCCATCCTCGAGGTACGCGACGCCTTGACCCGGCTCGCGTCCCTCCTGTGAGACACGCACGTTCAGCTCGTCGGTCGGAAGGACCACGGGGCGCACGGCCTTCGCGAGGTCGTTCACGTTGAGGACGGTGATGCCCTGAAGCTCCGCGACGCGGTTGAGGCCGTAATCGTTGGTCATGATCGGCACGTTCATCGAACGTGCGAGGGTCACGAGCTTGCCGTCCGCGCCCGCGCCAGCGGGATCGGCTTCGAGGAGATCGATGCGGACGGTCGTCTCTTTCTGCATCTTCGCGAGGACCTCGAGACCGCGCCGACCGCGCTCCCTCTTGGAGCCATCGGATGAATCCGCGAAGTGCTGAAGCTCCGCCAGGATGAAGCGCGGCACGACGAGCGTACCGCGGAGAAAGCCGCTCTTGACGATGTCGGCGACGCGGCCATCGATGATCACGGACGTATCGAGGAGCGCGCGCTCCTCGCCCAGCCGGTCTCGCTTGCCTTGCCGGATGTCGCTGACGAGCGCGCCGAGATCCGCGCGTTTGACCGTTCCGGCTGTCGCGCCGACGAGACCGAGAAGCACCGCGCCGACGATCGGCGC
>JANMWW010000157.1:0-4985 GCA_031394155.1 Chloroflexota bacterium
TACGGCGCGACCTTCTGCCGGAGGAGATCGAGAATCTGGTTCTGGCCTTCGAGGATCTCGATCTGCTGCTTCGACATCTGATGGAGTGCCGTGAGCGTCTCGTGGTCGGCTTCGGCGCGGGCATCCTGCGAGGTTGAGATCACGTTCTGGCCCACCATGATGATCGGCAGCAGGACCAGCTGAAGGAAGTTCGAGGACAGCCAGTTCACGAGCACCGTCGGCGATCCCTGTTGGATCGCGGCCGGCAGCGCAACGAGCGCGATGAGCGCGAAGACGTAGGCGCAGTACATCGTCCCGACGACCCTCGTGATCCGGACGGCCGCCGCGGCGTTGAACCGGCCCATGACCCCGCTCCCGTGGACCAGGGAACGGATGTGCGCCGCCGGGACATGTCTCGGGACATGGAGATGCGGGGTCGCCCGTGCTGCTGCGAGCGCTGCTTCGTGACCCTGATGTGCCGGGTTGGTGACAGGCATTGCGTTCCTCCTCGTTTGCGACGTGACCGGTGTGACATGGAGAATGGACCACCGGATGGACCTCGGTGCGCTGGCCAGCGCAGCCCTGCCCGCCTTCATCGCGAGCGCCGTCGAGTTCGTCGAGGCGACGACGATCGTGCTCGCCGTCGGCGTGACGCGCGGCTGGCGCGCGCCGCTGATCGGCTCGCTCGCCGCGGCTCTGACGCTCGCGTTGATCATCGGCACACTGGGCGTCGCCATCGTCACGATCGTCCCGGAGCTGGCGCTCAAGGCGTTCGTGGGTGCCCTGCTGCTGCTGTTCGGTCTCCGCTGGCTGCGCAAGGCGATCCTTCGTTTCGCGGGGATCGTCGCGCTGCACGATGAGGAGCTCATCTACCAGAAGGAGCTGGCTGAGCTGCGCGCCCAGGGCCTGGGGCGCACCGAGTTCGACCGGATCGGCGCGATCGTCGCCTACAAGGCGGTCCTGCTCGAGGGCACCGAGGTCGCCTTCATCGTCATCGCCTTCGGCGCGGGCGGCCCGAGCGCGCTGAACTCCGCGATCCTCGGCGCGATCGCCGCAGGCATCATCGTGATCCTCTTGGGCATCGCCCTGCGCCATCCGCTCACGATGGTCCCGGAGAACTGGATGAAGTTCGGGGTCGGCGCGATCCTCTCCGCCTTCGGCGTGTTCTGGTTCGCAGAGGGACTGGGCGTGCAATGGCCGGGCGATGCGCTGTCCATCCTCGTGATCCTCGCGGTGTTCCTCGCGGCGAGCTGGCTGGCGGCCCGGATGCTTCAGCGCATGCTGCCCGAGGGCGCACAGGTGGCGGCAAAGCATGTCTAGCACGCTGCGCTCGATCGGTCTGACCGTCTGGGAGCTGCTTGTCGAGGACGGTCAGCTCGCGGTCGGGATCGTCGTATCGCTGGCGGCCACCTGGGTCCTCGCACACACCGGAAACGAGTCGCTCGAGCAGATCGCGGGCTGGATCCTGCTCGCGCTTCTCGTCGCGCTCATGCTCGCGAACCTCGCCCGCGCGGGACAGAACGCGCGACGGAAGATGTCCGCCTGAGCCCGCGACCCCTTGAGGCGACGGTGGTGTTTCCCGTCACGATCGTCCGGCGAGCACCGGCTTGCCCGATGGCTGATCGCGTCCGCCGGCCGCCTCGGCGGTCAACGCCACCGTGTCACCAGCGCCGAGTGGCGCACGCAAGACGAGCGTCGTGAGCCCGCGCTCGTCTGTGATGCCAGCAGCGACCGCGGTCTGCCCGCGAATCACCCAGGCCTCCCACGTCTTACCGGTCGGGGCATCGGGGAGGTCGAGGATGAGGTACGGGGCGTCGCCGTTCTGCGGAACGACGAGCGAGCCACGCACGCCCGCGACCTCGCCAGTCGGCGCGAGTGCGACGATCCGCGCACCGGGGATCGCGGCGAGCGCCGCGCCGTAGCGCGCCGCGTCACGCTCCGCCACGACGTACCCGGTCGTCGCGACGACAAGCGCGATGCCGAGCGCGAGCGACGCCGCCAGGGGCACGGGGCGACCAAGCAGCGCGACGAACGCGGCGAATGGACCCCAGGCGCGCGCGGGTCGAGACTCGCGGCGCGCATGTTCGACGATCGCGGCGCGTACACCAGGGGGGACGTCGCGGGCGCGGCTGTCCGCGAGCATCCAGGCCACGTCCGACAGCGCGCGGACCTCGGACTCGCAGTTTGAGCAGGAGCCCACGTGCGCGCCGATCGCGCGCGCTTCCTCCATATCGAGCGCGCCCAGCGCATACGCGGCGAGTTCGTCGATCGGGTGAGCGGTCATGCCAGCCCCGTTTCGGTGAGCCGTTCGCGCAGCTTCGCCATGCCGAGCCGCACCCGGGTCTTCACCGTGCCAAGTGGGACGCGCGTCCGCGCCGCGATCTCGCTCTGCGAGAGACCGGACCAGAACGCCAGGCTCAGGACCATCCTTTGCTCGGGTGGCAGCGCCGCGACGGCCGCGCGCACGCGCTCAGCGCGCAGGCTCGTGATCACGCGATCCTCAAGTGCGATCTCCTCGACGATGGCGCCGGCTTCGTCGATCGTCGCTTCGCGCTCGAGACGCTTGCCCTTTGTGCGTCGCCAGTCGATCGCCGCGTTCCGAGTGATCGCGAGAAGCCACACGCGGACCGGTGCGCGTTCCGCACGATAGGTGTGCGCCCTGCGCCACACCGCGTGGAAAGCATCCTGCGCGACCTCCTCGGCCGCCTCGGGGCTGCCGAGCATCTGGTACAGGACCCCGAACACCACACGACCGTAGCGGTCGTACAGCTCACCAAGGGCAGCCGCGTCACCGGCCGCGACACGTCCGAGCCACTGGCCGTCTTCGCCCGCACCCGCGTCAGCTCTCACTAGGTACTCCGGCGTCGTCACGGACGACAAGGCACGACCGTCCCGATGCCGGGAAATGTAGGCCGCGCCGAGGCTACGCGAAGCCACGCGCGGCACCGATAGCGATGAGCACACCTGCGAGCGTGATCGCGGCCGCGGAGACGATCGGTAGCAGGCGCGCAGCGGCGCTGCCCGCAAGGCCTGCGAGCGTGCCGCGCCGGGACAGCGAGCGCTGTCCGACCACGAACGCGAGTCCGATCCCTGTGAGCACCGCCGCGAGCCCGACGCTGAACGCCGCGACGAGGAGCATGCCGAGCGCAACGTTGTGCAGCGAGACCGCAGCCAGGAGGACCACCAGCGCGGTCGGACACGGAAGCAGGCCGCCGGAGATCCCGAGCGCCAGCAGGCTCCGGAGTCCGACGCCGGAGGTATGCGCCGACACCGCGCCGTGCTCGTGATCGTGCGTGTCCACCGGGTGCCCAGCGTGCTCGGCGTGGTGATCGTGGCCGTGCGCGTGCGCAGATGCTCGCGTGCGGAGCGCCAGCACGCGCGCGCGAAGCAGCCCCAGACCGATGGCAACGACGATCACACCGGAGAGGACGCCGAGGATCGGATACAGGCGCTCTGGCAGCACGTACTGCGCGGCGAGCAGGGTCACGGCGCCCAGCAGATAGACGCCGGCGGTATGCGTCACCGTAACGGTCGTGCCGAGGATCACCGCCTGCGCGGGCGTGCCGCGCGAGCCGACCAGATACGCGGCGACCATCGCCTTGCCGTGACCCGGGCCGAGCGCATGCAGCGCGCCGAGCATCATCGCGACGAGGAGCGCGGCAGCGAGCGCCCCGAGATCGGGCGCGCCCGAGCGTAGGAACGCGGTGAGCATGTCGGCGCCCGCGTCGAGCGCGAGGCGCTGAGCAGGCGCGGGGGCGGTCGCGCCGCGCCCGAGGACGACCCCGAGATCGACGGTCGCGTTTGCCGCCGTTACGTCGGGCGGCGTCACAGCCGGATCGCTCGGATACGCGCGGAGCTCGTTCGTCGGATCGCTTGCCGCAACGGACGCCTCGCGGACGGCGCCATCGAGCACGACGTCGTGCCACCCGATCCGTCCGGCGTATGTGCCGTCGAGGTAGGCGATGCGCGCGCCGTCGCGCGGGGCGCTCGCGTCGAGCTCAAGCGTGACGCGCAAAGTGGCGAGCCCGGCCTGCCCGGCGAGCTGCTCGACCGACGAGGAGCGAAGCGCCAATGGGACCGCGGTGCCATCCAGTCGCAATGTGAGCTCTCCGGTGAGGCGCTCCGCGATCCCGTCGAGACGACCGGCCTGCGTCTCCTGGAGCGTCGGGATCTCGGCGAGATCGAGGACGTAGCGCACGTGGATCGCGTCAGCGCCCACGCTGACACGGCTCAGATGATTCACCGTGAAGTTGCCCAGCGGGTGCGCCGAGGCTGGAGTGCCGCTGAGCGGCAACGCGCACAGCGCGAGCAGCAGCGCGACGAGCGCCCGTCTCATCGAGGTGAGAGCTCGGCGATGCGACGCTCGAGCTCGAGGTCGCCGGCGGCGCGCGCGATCTGTGCCGCACGATGGAGCGAAGCGGGGTCGCGCCAGCCGAGCCGCAAAGCGTCGCGGGCGTGACGCGCCGCCTGCTGGAGGTCGCCGTTCTTGTATTCGGTCCAGGCCAGGGTCATCGCGACCGTGACGCTCGGTCGGATCTGGTACTCGGCACGCGCGGCCGTGAGCGCGTCGACGAGGCGCAGGTCGTGGTCCGCATCGAAGAGCGCGAGGTCGACGTCGGTCCGCACGCCATTGGCCTTCAGCAACTGCTCCATCGCCCACACGAGATCCGCGTCCTGCGCTGCGCGGGTCGCGTCGCCGAGCCGAGCGTGGAGGTCCGCGAGCGCGATCACGAAGTCGGGGACCGGCAGACGCTGGGCCGCCGCTTCATTGAGCCGGACCGCACCAGCGAGATCGCCGCGCGCCGCGCGCACGCGCGCCTGACCCGCGAGGGCGAACACGTAGCCGTCGACGCGACTGAGCGCGTCGGCGTAGGCGTGGTCGGCAGCGACAAGGTCGTTCTTGATGAGATGGAGATTGCCGAGCTGGACGAGCGACCACGCAGTGCCCTCGCTGCGAGGAGCGCTCGCCTGGATCGCGCGGCGCATCGCGTCGATCGCGCCGTCGA
>JANMWW010000161.1:0-2177 GCA_031394155.1 Chloroflexota bacterium
GTCGTCCGTTGATCTGATGTCCTGGGGTAATCACCGCCTCGTCGCCACGCCGCGTCCCAGGGGCTGGGATGACACCAAGGTTGGAGGTGGAGCTGTGCCTTTCCGTGTGCACCACGGTAGGGAAGATGGTTGGCTCGCGATCTATCACGGCGTCACGGGCGACCCACCCACCTATTGTCTCGGCGCCCTTCTCCTCGACAGACACGATCCCTCTCGGGTGAGAGGTCGTTCGCGCGAGCCGATCCTCATACCAGAAGCTCCATATGAGGTCGAAGGATTCTTCGGCAAAGTTGTGTTCACGTGTGGCGCTCTCGTCGACGGCGATCAGGTTCGCGTCTATTACGGCGCGGCCGACGGCGTCACGGCCGTCGCCGACCTGTCACTAAAGGAGATTCTGTCGGGACTGGCGGAGCAGTGACCTTCGAGCTTGGCGTCAATTACTGGCCGCGGCGAAGCGCGATGTACATGTGGCGCGAGCTCGACATCGGCGAAGTACGCGAAGAGATGGCGCAGATCGCCGCCATCGGCTTCGATGTCGTCAGAGTATTCACCATGGCGCAGGACTTCCTGCCCAAGCCGCTCTGCGTGGCCGGCGACATGGTTGCCAATCTGGTTCAAGTCGTCCGCGCGGCGAAGGACGCCGGATTGAAAGTCGTGCCCACGCTCATAGTGATCAACATGAGCGGCAAATTCTGGTGGCCCGAGTGGATGCTCGATGCCCAGGGCCGGCCCGGCGACCTGTTCTCGGATCCGACGATCCTGCGCACACAGGCAATGCTGGTCGAGACGTGCGCACGCGCTCTCGGGGGTGACGACTCGATTCGCGCGTTCGATCTGGCAAACGAGATCGACGATGCCCAGCGGCCTCGCACGAGAGATGCGGGCTGGCTCTGGGCGTCGCTATTGGCGAACACGATAAGGCGCGTCGCTCCGGGCACGCCGATTCAGATTGGCGCGCACCTTCCGTCACTGACGACGGAGAACTACATGCGGGTGGATGATGTCGGCGAGGTCGCCGACGAGGATTTGATGCACGCGTACCCGCTCTATTACGCCGGCGCGCGTTCCTTTCTCGATCCGGAGCTGGTGCCGTTCTCCTGCGCTCTGACCGCCGAGCTTTCGGGGCGCGGCCGTCGTCCGCTGATGCAGGAGTTCGGGCTGTGCACCGCTCCGAAGGGTGCCCCCGGACAGACGATCACCGACGATTTCCTGGGGCAGCCACTGCGTCAGTATCTGGCGTCTGAGGAAGAGGGGGCGGCCTACTACCACGCGGTCCTGCAAAAATTGGTGACCACCGGCGCGGCTGGCGCCTACGCCTGGAGCTACGGCGACTACGACTCCCGGCTCTTCGATCGTGAGCCGCTGGCGCTGGCGGTGCGCGAGCGCACCTTCGGACTTGTACGGGCGGACGGGAGCGAGAAGCCGGCAGCTGACGTCTTCAGAAAGTTCAGGCAGCGTCGGGACGCTGGCACCCTCGTGCAGTCACGGCCGCCCAAGGTGCTCGACGTGAGCGCCGATGAATACTACCGCGCGCCGGGGAACCACTTCGCGCGCCTCTATGCGAAGTGGGTGGCGGAGAGGCCCGCATGATCGCGCCCCTCGAGCGTCTTGCGACGAACCCGCTCATTCGCCCCTCGGACATCTCATTCGTTCGAGCCAGCGGAACGTTTAATCCCGGAGTGACGGTCGACCGCGCGAGCGACAGAGTCGTTCTGCTCGTCCGGGTCTTCGAGGAAGCGTCGCGCAGATCGTGTCTTGGCCTGGCGCTCTCATCCGACGGGCAGCGAATCGACGAGATCTGGGATCGTCCGGCGGTTGCCCGCGACGCGCCGTACGAGCAGTGGGGTGTCGAAGACGCCCGCATCACCTATCTCGAGGATGAAAAGAGCTACGCGATCACTTATACCGGCTACTCACGCGACGGTCCGCGCGTATGCCTCATCACGACCGACGACCTGCTTTCTCCGAGCCGCTATCGGCGTCATGGTCCACGCATCGCCGGCGAAAACAAGAACTGCGTGATCCTCCCCGAGAAGATCGACGGCAAATACGTGATTCTCCACCGGCCGATGCCGCGCATGGTATGCGTCAGAGTTTCCAAACTCGAAGAAGATTGGCCCACGGCTGGTGAGGTGCTCGTTGGTCCGCGTCCAAATACCTGGCGGAGCTCCCGAGTC
>JANMWW010000178.1:0-1692 GCA_031394155.1 Chloroflexota bacterium
CCGACAGGCCCACGAGGAGGCTGTACGCGACGATCGCAGACACCGAGGCGAGCGCGCGAGCGACCGGCCCGACGCGGCCACGAAGCGCGAGGGCGACCGCCGCGGCGACGAGCGTCATGTTGAATCCGGAGATCGCCAGCAGGTGGGTCGTGCCACTCGTGGCGAACGCGCGCGATAGTTCGGGTGGCACGCCGGTGCGATCGCCGAGCACGATGCCGATGAGCAGCGCGCTCTCGGGTGCGGGGATGAGGAGCTCCAACGGTCGGATCAGCGCCGCGCGCGGCACGTCGAACGCGATCGCTTCGGCTGGAAAGAGCGCGATCGGTACGAGCGCGTGCGCGAAAAGCGCGGCCACGGACGCAGAGGCCGCGAGCCACAGGAGTCGATGCCGGCCGACGCTCGCGATGCCGAGCGTGGCCAGCCCCATCGTGATGATGACCGCGGCGAGACCGCCGAGAGCGGCGTCGGCACGCAAGAAGAACGCGACCGCGATGACCGCCGCGGTCGTTGGGAGCAGCGGCGTCGTCGCGAGCACGGCGCTCAACGGAGCGTGAGCAGCTCGCGGATGTCCGCAAGTACGCGCGCGCTCACAAGCCCGCGGGTCTGGAGCTCTTCGACCTTCGCGAACGGGCGTGAGTCGCGGGATCGGATGATCCGTGCGGCGGTGGCCGGGCCGATCCCCGGGAGCGATTCCAGCGCCGCGGCCGATGCGTGATTCAGGTCGATGCTGGTCTCGACGTCACTTCCGATGCTGCCCGCCGGCGGCGTCTCGCCGACGCGCGGCACGTAGACGCGCACGCCGTCCCGCAGCAGCGCGGCGCGATTCAGTGCGCCGAGGTCCGCCTCCGGCGAAGAGCCGCCCGCGGCCGCGATCGCGTCGCCCACGCGCGTGCCGAGCGAGAGGCGCACCACCCCCGGCTTCTGCACGGCGCCCGCGACATCGACGTAGACGAATGCAGGCGCTGCCGGGGTAGGAGACTCCTCGACCACGACCGCGATCGGGACGGCGGCGGGCGCGCGGGCGCGCACGACGGCGACGACGACGCCGATCGCGATGGCGCCGAGCACGGCGAAGACGATGGCCCGTGGCACGCGCGCAAGTTGGACGGCGCGCGACCGCGTGTGAAGAGGCTTCGATGCCGAACTCGTCGCACGTTCGTGCGACGGGCCGTCGCGATTTCATGCGACAGCGCTGCCGACGCCGGCGAACGGAATCGGTTTTTCTAGTTGGAGCGGCGCCGTTCCCCGGGGGCCTGCATCTGCACGATGGCGACCGGAAGATCGCCGATCGCGTTGCCGTCGACCGTGAGCTGAAATTTGTGCATCCCATAGGTCGTGAAGCTCATGTTGTTGAGCTCGACGATGACATTGACGTCTTGACCCGCCGCCGCGTGCACCGAGATCTCGGGCGGGTTCGGCATCGCCTGCTGCCCATCCGGCCGCAGCAGCTTGACGACCACGCTGTGCGGGCCGACCTCGAGACCGAGGATCGCCACGAGGAACATGCGCGGATGCTGAGCCGGCAGTCCGCTGACGCTGATGTTCCGGAAGATGCCCATGAGGCTGACTTTTCCGTCCTGCCCCACGAGCGCGTGATCGCACAACGCGGCGAGCCTGATCTCTTCGGTCACTTCACCACCACATTCACCAAACGGTCTGGCACCACGATCACCTTACTCGGCGTCCCGCCGT
>JANMWW010000207.1:0-3060 GCA_031394155.1 Chloroflexota bacterium
GAACTGGCGGCGGCCGGCGCCACAGCGAGATACGTCGAGCCTGCGAGCGCACGAACGAAGTCGGCACACCGTGCGAACCGCTCATCCGGCTTCTTCGCGAGCGCGCGCAGCAGCGCGGCCTCGGCGCCGGGCGAGAGCATCACCCCGAGAGAGCTCGGAATCGGCACGGGCTTGTGCACGTGCGCCATCAGCGCCGAGAGCGGATTGTCCGCCGGGAACGGGTGTCGACCCACGAGCATCTGGTATGCAATGAGGCCGAGCGCGTACTGGTCGGCGGCCGGGCCGGCTCCCTCCGAGCCGCTCGCGAGCTCCGGCGCGATGTACTCGGCCGTCCCCATGAGCGATCCCGCCTGGGTCATGCCCGACCCCGGCCCGACGATCTTCGCGAGACCGAAATCCGTGAGTACCGGCATGCCGTCGCGCGTGAGCAGGATGTTCTGGGGCTTGATGTCGCGGTGCACGATGCCGCGCGCATGCGCGTAGTCGAGCGCACCGGCGATCGGCGTCAATATCCCGAGCGCGTAGTCCGGCGGAAGCGGCGCGCCGAGCTGATCCGCGAGCGTGCCCCCGTCGATGAACTCCGACACGAGGAATGCGAGATCGCCCTCGCGCGCGAAGTCGAACGCGGTGACGATGTTCGGATGCCGCAGCTTGCCGATGGCCCTCGCCTCCTGGGCGAACCGCTCGGCGAACATCGGATCGCCCGCGGTCTGTGGAGGCAGCACCTTGATCGCGACGTAGCGGCCGAGCGCAGCGTGGTAGCCCTTGTAGACCGCACCCATGCCGCCGGCGCCGACCTTCTCGACGATCTCGTAGGCGCCGAGGCGGCTGCCCGGCTGGATCGTCATCGGATCGCCTCGACGCGGTATGCCTCGACGGGCGCCTTGCGACCCTTCAGATCGAGCGCGCCCAGCGATGTTGCGCGAACGCCTTCGCCCGCCTGCCTCAGCACCGCCGCAGAGCAGATCACCTCACCCATCTTGGCCTGCGATTGCAGGCGCGCGGCGACGTTGACGGTGTCGCCGATCGCGGTGAAGTTCTGGTACTCGTCGCTTCCGAGATTCCCGACCATCGCTTCGCCGGTGTGCACGCCGATGCCGTACGCGAGATCGGTCCCGGCCTCGGCCGCGGCGTCGCGCATCGCGAGCGCGCCCGCGAGCGCGAGACGGACGTGATCCGGCTGCGCGGATGGCGCGTTCCACAGCGCCAGGATCGCGTCGCCGGCGAAGCGATCGATGGTGCCGCCCGTGGCGCGGATGGCCTTCGCCGCCGCACCGTGATAGCGGAGCAGCAGCGACACGACCTTGTCCGGGGGCAGCTGCTCGGCCATCGTCGTGTAGCCGCGAACGTCCGCGTGGAGCACGCTGATCGTCTGCGTTTGCCCGCCGACGTCGACGAATGAAGGGCGCGCGTCGACCATGTCGGCGACGTTATCTCCGAGGTAGCGTCGCAGCGCATCGCGATATCGAACCTGCTGCTCCGCGAGATGTTCGAGTTTCGGCGACGACGTGTCCTCGTCCGCGACGAACACGATGCCGTTCACCGTCCCTCGCTCGTCCCGAAGCGGACCGGCGGTGGCACGCAGCTTCGCGCGCCGGCCACCCGGCAGCGTCGCCTCCACCGACCGGACATCACCCTTCGCGCCCTTCAACATGAGCGAGAAGACGCGCGACGCCAGGGATTCCCCGAAAACGTCGGTGTACACCTTGCCGACGGCCTCGGCCTCGGTCGTGGACAGCAGGGTTTCGGCGTTGCGATTGAGCGAACGGACCCTCCCGTCGATGTCCATGAGCACGACCGACGACGGGTTGAACTGCAGCAGCGCGAAGCTCATGCCTTGCGTGCGCAGAGGCTACCCTCTGTCGCGTGCCAGCGCTGGTCGAATGCGTTCCAAACATCAGCGAAGGCCGCCGCGCCGAGGTCATCTCGCGCGTCGCGGCGGCGATCTCCGCCGTCCCCGGCGTGCGCCTCCTCGACCAGACGAGCGACGCCGACCACAACCGCTCGGTCTTCACTTTCGCGGGTGAGCCTGAGGCGGTCCTGGCTGCCGCGCACGAGCTCACCAACGTCGCGTTCGCCGAGATCGACATGCGCACTCATAAGGGCGAGCACCCGCGGCTGGGCGCGGTCGACGTCGTCCCGTTCGTGCCGATCAGCGGAATCACGATGAACGAGGCGGTCGCGCTCGCGCACCGCTTTGGCGAAGAGGTCGGCGCGAAGCACGGGGTGCCCGTGTACTTCTACGCGAACGCGGCGCGGCGACCCGATCGAGTCAAGCTCGGCGATATCCGGAACAAGACGCAGTACGAGGGACTGGCCGACGCGATGGCGACGACGCACGTCCCCGACGCCGGTCCCCGGATGTTCCACGAGCGCGCCGGCGGCATCGTCGTCGGCGCGCGACCGTTCCTCATCGCCTTCAACATCGAGCTCGGCACGACGGACCTGGGGCTCGCGAAGAAGATCGCGAAAGAGATCCGCGAATCGTCCGGTGGTCTCGCTGGGATCCAGGCACTCGGGTTCGAGCTGTCCGGCCCCCCGCGCGTCCAGGTGTCGATGAACGTGCTCGACTTCCACGTGACCTCGCTCGCGAAGGTGTGGCATGAGGTCGAGACGCGTGCGGCCGCCGCGGGCGCGACGATCCTGCGCGGCGAGCTCATCGGGCTCATCCCGCTCGACGCGGCGCTGCAGGTCACGGCCGATGCGCTGAAGCTCGACGGATTCGATCGCACGCGCGTGATCGAAGCGCGCTTCCTGGAATAGTCGGTGGACGAGGCGCGGCTGCGCGAGATGCTCGGAGCGTTCAACCGGCAGGATCTCGACCTCATCATGTCGTTCTTCACCGGCGATTGCGTTCTCGATATGCCCCGCGGGCCGGCGCCGTCCGGCAGCCACGCCGAAGGACTCGACGCCGTGCGCACGCTCCTCGCGACGCGCTTCCGCGGCATCCCCGATGTCCACTACGGCGACGATCGGCACTTCGTCGCCGGCGACCGTGGCGCCTCGGAGTGGCTGCTCACGGGCACGACGACATCGGGAGAGCGCATCGCGGTTCGCGGC
>JANMWW010000251.1:0-9369 GCA_031394155.1 Chloroflexota bacterium
TCTACGTGAACGACTCGATGCTCGGGAACATGGTCCCGCTCTCCTACGACTGGTTCGGGCGGAACTGGCAATCCTTCGCCTACCGCTACATGGTCATCTACGAGCCGCAACAGGAGTCGCTGCTCCAGGCGGTCCTCGGCAGGGACTGGTCCGAGATGTACGTTCGCCAGTCGATGTACGAGCGCGCCAAAACTGAGGCGCTCGCGCAGGACACGAACTTCGGGTGGCTTGCGTACGGCGAGGCCGCCTACGCGAACGGCGTCTTCGACGAAGCGGTCTCCGCGTTCGAGCGCGGCCTGGGCAGCGGCTCGGCCTCGGGTGTATTCGGTGTTCGCAACTCGTACCCGCAGGCGCTGCGCGCGCTCGGCCGTCGCAACGACGCTGAGGTGGTCGCGCAGAAGATCAACGGCGTCAGCGCGGTCCCCTCGACGGTCGCGCCGGCACCCGATGGGTACGCGGTGTATCTGATGATCCGCCGCACGACCGCGTTCGAAACGCTCCCGACCGACTAGCCGCTATCGGTGGTCGGCGAGCTCCCGCGTCCGGGCGAGGCGCTCGGCGGCATCGCGCAGCAGGTCGTCGGTCTTGCAGAACGTGAATCGGATCAGGTGCTTGCCCAGGTCGGGATGCGAATAGAAGGAGGAGCCGGGCACGCCGGCTACACCGACTTTCGAGACCAGCCAGTGCGCGAACGCCGTGTCGTTGTCGAAGCCGAACGGCGTGATGTCACAGAGCACGTAGTAGGCACCCTCGGGCAGGCGTGGTGAGAAGCCAGCCTTCTCGAGCGCGGGCACCAGGATGTCCCGCCGCGCGCGGTACTCCTTTGAGAGCGTGTCGTAGTACGCCCTGCCCAGTGCGAGCCCGGCGGCGACGGCCTCCTGAAGGGGGGCGGGCGCGCCGACCGTGACGAAGTCATGCACCTTGCGGATCCCCGCCGTGAGCTCGGGCGCCGCGACGATCCAGCCGACGCGCCAGCCGGTCACCGAGAACGTCTTGCTCGCGCCCGAGATGGTGACGGTGCGGTCGCGCATCCCCGGCAGCGTCGCGATCGGGATGTGCTCGCCTTCATAGCGGATGTGCTCGTAGATCTCATCGGTGATGGCAACGACGCCGTGCTCGACGCACAGCTCGGCGATCAGCGACAGCTCCTGGCGCGTGAACACGCGACCCGTCGGGTTGTTCGGCGTGTTCACGATGATCGCCTTGGTCCTCGGACTGAACGCGGCACGAAGCTCGTCGGGATCGAAGACATTCTGCGGCGGACGCAGCGCGACATACACCGGCTTCGCGCCGGCGATGTCGGCGTCCGGACCGTAGTTCTCGTAGAAGGGCTCGAGCACGATGACCTCGTCGCCCGGATCGACGATCGCCAGGAGCGTGCTGATCATCGCCTCGGTCGCGCCGCACGTGACCGTGAGCATCGTTTCGGGATCCACGGCCATCCCATAGAGCTCGGCGTACGTTCTCGACAAGGCATCACGGAGCGTCTTACTTCCCCAGGTGATCGCGTATTGATTGATGTCCGCGTCGATGGCCCGTTTCGCGGCGTCCTTCACGACCGACGGCGCCGGAAAGTTCGGGAATCCCTGCGCGAGATTGATGCCGGCATGCACGGCGTTGAGGCGGGTCATCTCGCGGATGACCGACTCGGTGAAGCCTTCGGTGCGGCGTGCGAGCACGCGCTTCGCGGCGCGCATCAGTACCCCGCCTCGAGGTTCACGACGTTCAGCAGTGGCTCGCCTCTGTCGAACCGGCCAACGTTCTCCGTCACGAGTGCCAGCGTCCGCTGGCGCACGTTCGGCGACGAGTTGGAGGAATGCGGCGTGATGATCACGTTGTCGAGCGACCACAGCGGGCTCTCACGCGGCAGCGGCTCGACCGTGAGCGCATCGAGTGCGGCGCCGCCGATGAGACCTGCCTGCAGCGCGTCGACCAGTGCCGCCTCGTCAACGATCGCGCCGCGTGCGATGTTCACGATCCACGCGGTCGGCTTCATTCGCGCGATCACCTCGCGGGACACCGCGCCCCGTGTCGCGTGTGTCAGAGGAGCGCAGACCGCGAGATAGTCCGCCTCGGCCACGGCGTCCGCGAGCTGGTCGGGTGGCACGATTCGCTCGACGCCGGGCACCGGCGTGCTGCTACGGCGAACGCCGATCACCCGCATGCCCAGCGCCGCCGCGAGGCGGGCGGCTTCCGCACCGATGCTGCCGAGACCGAAGACGACGAGCGTGGAGCCGTGCAACTCCCGCTGACCATGCTCCTTCCATATCCCCTGGCGCTGCTGGTCGCGATACAGATAGAACCGCTTCGCTGCCGCGAGCAACATCGCGATGACGTGCTCGCCGATGGGGATGTCCATCGCCCCGCTGTTGTTCGTCAGCACGATGCCCCGCTCTCGAAAGGCGGGGAGGCCGACCAGATTCTCGACCCCCGCGCCCAGCGAGTGATACCAGCGGACCTTGGTGGCTTTGTCGAGGAATGCGGCGACGCGCGCTCCATTGTTCGTACCCATCCCGATCTCGACATCGGCGGCCAGTGACGCGTCGGCCTCCTGCGGCAGCACGATGAGCCCACCGAGGATCTGTTCGAGCTCCCTCGAGATGTCGCCGAATCCCGACAGCAGTGCCGCGCGCGTCACTGGTACACCGCCGGCATCCCAGCTGAGCCCGCGGCAACGGCATCGCCGAGCATCGCGCGCTGCAGCACGCTAATGTCCTCGGGCAGCTCGTCGGGGTGCGTGAGCACGACCTCGACGGTCTCTTCGGACGGCGTGGCGTGCCCGCCGACGATGCGCGCGCGGAAGCAGCAGATATAGAACTGGTAAGGCGACGTGCTCTCGAATCGCTTGTTGTCGTAGACGCCGACCAGACGCTGGAGCTCGCCGTCGAATCCGGTCTCCTCGCGCAGCTCGCGGATCGCGTTCGCGGACGGCGGCGTGCCGACCTCGGCGTAGCCGCCGGGGAGCGCCCACCGCCCGTTGTCCGCGCGTTTGATCAGGGCGACGCGACCGGCATCGTCGAATGCGGCGACGCTGCAGCCGACCTTGGGCGTCGCGATGCCGATGTCGTCGAGGTACGGGCGCTCGGGCGTGAACTCCGTGTCAATGACCAAGGACGCGATGCCCTCGGCGATGCGCGCGCTCCGCTCGAATCGATCGCGGTCGTAGTCGTTCGACGTGAACTCGAGGCCGGTGCGCGACATCGCTGCGAGCTCGTGGGCCCAGAAGCGCAGCTGCTCGGAGGGACGCATGGGCCTCGCATACTACGCAGCGCAGTGATCGCGCTCTCGGAGACCCTGTTGAACGCCGCCACGGGCCTCGTCGGCGGCCTGCTCGGCACGGCTCTGGGCGACCGTCCTCCGGCGCGGTTCCGCGAGCGCGTCGTGTTCGGGGTGGGACTGTTCTGCTCGGCAGCATCCTCATCGGCGGCATCATCGGCTCGCTCGCCGGAATCGATCGCCGGCTGACCTCGTTCGGCGACACGCTTCAGCGGCGCTTCGCACGCGAGGGGCGCGAGAGCACGGTGAGCGAGGCGTTCGCGGCGGTCCTGGCCGGCCTGCTCTCGGATCTTCAGCTGCGCGAGATGAACGCCGTCGGTGGCTTGCTCCTCCTCGGCGTGGGCCTGAAACTACTTTCCATCTGCGACGTGAAGGTCGCGGACTAGCTCCCGGCCATCCTCGTCGCACCGCGGCTCGTCGCGACCGTCATCAAGGTGAAGGAGACATTTGGGCTATGAGGATCATCGAGCTTCGCAGCGACACCTTCACCAAGCCGACGCCCGCGATGCGCAAGGCGATGGCGGACGCCCAGGTCGGCGACGATCAGTACGGCGAGGACCCGACGGTCAACCGGCTTGAGAAGCGCGCGTCCGAGATCGTCGGCAAGGAAGGCGGCGTCTACGTCCCCAGCGGGATGATGGGCAACCTCTGCGGCGTGCTCTCGCAGACCGAGCGCGGCGATGAGGTGATACTCGGCGACCTCGCGCACATCGTGCAGAACGAGATGGGTGCGGCGTTCGTCCTTGGAGGCGTCGTGCCGCGGCTCGTCCCGAATCGCGACGGGCTTCCCTCGCTCGAGGACCTCGCGGGAGCCGTGCGGCCGCAGGGCATGTATCCGCGAACGTCGCTCATCTGTCTCGAGAACTCGCACAACAACTGCGGCGGCGCGGTCATCACGGCCGAGCAGACGAAAACCGTCGCCGACTTTGCGCACGCGCGCGGCATGCGCGTGCATCTCGATGGCGCACGCATCTTCAATGCCGCGGCTGCGCTCGGCGTCGACGCGAAGGAGCTGGTGGCCGACGTCGACACGGTGCAGTTCTGCTTCTCGAAGGGACTCGCCGCGCCGGTCGGCTCGATCCTGTGCGGGGACGGCGCGACCGTCGCGAAGGCGCGCCGCGTACGCAAGCTGCTCGGCGGCGCGATGCGCCAGGCCGGCGTGATCGCCGCGGCCGCACTGGTCGGCCTCGAGGAGATGCGCGATCGCTTGGTGGAGGACCACCGCAACGCCAAGCGGCTGGCCGAAGGGCTCGCGCAGGTCCCCGGCGTGCGCATCGACGCGAAGAGCGTCGTGACGAACATCGTGTCCTTTGAGATCGACCCGGCCGTGATGGAGGCCGGCGCGTTCCAGAAGGCCTGCGCCGAGCGGGGATTGCGTCTCAGTCGCTACCTGGGGAACTCGCCGCGGCTGCGCGCCGTCACGCACCTCGACCTGTCGCGAGATGACATCGACGCCGCGCCGGAGGTCGCCCGCGCGGTCCTCCTGGGCTCGCGAACGCCCGTGGGAGCCCTCAGCTAGCGACCCTCACCCATACGGGGTAGGACAAGGGGCCTACTCACTTGTGGGTGTGCGTTCAGGTTGCGCAGCCCCATCCTTCCCATACGGGAATGAAGTACTTCAACAGCGGCGCTCGCTTTGCGCGTGACGACTTTGGCCAGTCGATGGTCGAGGTCTCGCTGCTTCTGCCGATGTTGGTCTTCCTCATCCTCGCCGGCGGCGACATGGCCCGTGGCTACGCGATGCAGATCGCGGTCCAGAACGGCGCACGCGCCGGTGCCGAGGCCGCGGCCATCGACTTCTCACCGACGCCTGCCGAGACCGAAGCGCGCGCCCGCGACGAGATGAGCCGCACCCCGGGTATGGACAGCACTGTGCCGACCGTCAGCGTGAGATTCGCGTTGGCCGATGGGACCACCACCTGCGTCAGCCCGCCGACGCTGGCGGCCCCGTGCTTCGCCACAGTGAGCGTGCGGATGACCTGGCGGACGATCACCGCTTGGCCACTGATCCCGAACGTCTTCAACTTCGACCGAAGCACGACGATGCGGATGGTCAACTACTGATGCGCCGGCTGCGCGCGTTCGCACATCTCGACGAAGCCGGGCAATCGCTCGTCGAGTTCGCCCTGATCCTTCCGGTCGTGCTCCTGATCATCACCGGTCTGTTCGACGTGGCGCGCGCAACGTGGCAGGAGAATACCCTCGCCTACGCCGCACGCGAGGGCACGCGCTACGCGATCGTGCATGGCGGCGCGGCCCTGGATGGCAACGTGGCCTTTACCGACAGCCAGCAGGCCGTCATCGATGTCGTGCGCAACGCTGCCGTCGGTGTGCCCAACGTTTCCGTCACCGTGACCTGGCCCGACAACGGTTGCTACGACCGCAACTGCCGCGTCCAGGTCGACGCGACTTCTCCGTTCGTTCCGCTGCCGTCGGCCTACATGCTCGGCGGCGCGTTCCAGATCACGCTGCGAGGTGGCTCGATGCTCGTGATCCAGCGTTGAGTAAGAAGGGGATCCATATGAAACAGCTGCGGAAGTTCTTGATCGGCGCGGAAGCCGAAGCGGGCCAGGCGGTGGTGCTCATCGCCATCGTCCTTCTCGCAATGCTGATGATGGTCGGCCTTGCGATCGACGCGGGCCAGCTGTACTCCGCGCGACGCGCGATGCAGGAGTCCGCCGACGCGGCCGCATATGCCGCGGCGGTCACGCTCTATCAGGGCGGGACGCAGGCGCAGGCGTTCGATGCGGCCAGTGCCGACGCGACGATCAACGGCTTCACGCACGACGGCACCACCACGTGGATCACGATCCAGCAGCCGACGACCTGGCCCTACAACACCAACCGCTTCATCGAGGTCACTATCCAGCGCGACGTCAAGACGTCGCTCGTGCCGGCCGAGGCGGCGCTCAATCGCGTCACCGTGCACGCGATCGCCGGCGCGGACTCGCTCAACAACGACTACGCGCTCATGGCCCTCGACCGCAGTGCCACGCCCAACGCGTTCCAGGTGGGCGCCACCGCGACGCTGAACATCAACGGCGGCGGCATCATCGTGAACTCGACGGCGGGGAACGCAGCAGTGAACGGCACGCCGACCAGTCAGTGGCACATGAGCTGCCTGTCCACGAACCCCTGCAACATCGACATCGCCGGAGGCACGGCCAGCACCTGGCCACCGGCCTCGTCCGGAACCCCGAACTACTTCGACGGGCTCCGCACCGCGCAGCCTCAGGTGACCGATCCCTTCGCGGGCTACCCCAAGCCCTCCGCGACGAACCTGCCATGCGGCACGCAGGCTGCGTGCACCAACCGCGGTGGCTTCGGCTCGGGAAGCAACACCCTTGGCACGGGCATCTACACCAGCAGTCTTTCGGGCAAGAACCTCTGTCACGGGATCTACATCCTCAAGGGTGGCGGCATGGGCGGCGACATCGGCGTCGACACGACGTCGACGGATCCGGTGACCGGTGATGTCTGCGACGGCAAGGTCTTCATTTTCAACACCATGAGCAACTACCCGGCTGTCGGGGGCACCTGCTCGGCGATGGGTGTCTCCGGCAACCACGACGTCACCATGTTCGCGATGACCTCCGGGACCTACGCCGGTCTCCTCGTCTATCAGGACTCCGCATGCTCACAACCCATGACCTTCGGCGGTACCGCGTTCATGCTCAACGCCACGGGCACGATCTACCTGCCGAACGCGCAGTTCACTGCGAACGGCCACCCGACCATCGACGGCGGGCAGATCGTCGCGAAGACGATCGACCTGCAGAACTCCATCCTGAATATCAACTACACGCCGAACACGTCAGCGCGGCCGATCCTGCCGCGGCTGACGAAGTAGAACTCTCGTCCTAGGACCATGGGAATGTGGGTATCAGCGAGGTCGCGGCACGCATCGGAATCCCCCTATTACGACGCGACCCCTCGTTACACTTGCATGTCAGTGAAGACGTTTCTGTTCAGACTTCGTCGGTCCCGATTCATCAGATCCGACGGCGGACAGTCGCTCGTCGAGATCTCGCTCGTGTTGCCGCTGCTCGTCTTTGGTCTTCTCGCCGGTGCGGACCTCGCGCGCGCGTTCGCCGTGCAGCTCGCCGTCCAGAACGGCGCGCGCGCGGGCGCGGAGTCATATGCGATCGACTCCACGCCGAGTACCGGTGAGGCGCAGCTCGCCGCCGTCGCGGAGATGAATCGAACGCCGAGCCTCCTCGCCACGATCGGCAATGTCAGCGTCGTCGAGGCGCAGACCGACGGCGTGAGCACCTGCATCCACCCGCCGACGGCCCTCACGCCGTGCTACGTCACCGTGCGCGTCACCTACACCTGGCGTGCGATCACCAACTGGCCGTGGATCCCGAACACGGCCAACTTCGACCGCACGACCATCTTCCAGATGTTCTATTGATGAAGATCCTCCTCGCGCCTCTCCGTGCTTTTCATCGCGGCGATCATGCGCAGGCGCTGGTCGAGTTCGCCTTCGTCCTGCCAATCTTCCTGCTCGTCGTCACCGGACTCATCGACGTCGCGCGCGCGGTGTGGGAAGAGAACACCTTGGCGTACGCCGCTCGCGAGGGCACTCGCTACGCGATCGTCCATGGTGCCGGTGGCAACCCGCGCGTCGGACCGATCCCGAGCACCGTCAATCCGACGCTGTACAACACCGGCCTCATCGTGAACGTCGTCCGCGCCGCCTCGGTGGGCGTCGGCGGCATCGATGTGACCGTCGAATATCCCAATGGCAACGACCGTGGCAAGGTGGTGACCGTGGACGCGACTGCGCAGTTCGTGCCGCTGCCGTCGTATTACCTGCTGGGGAGCGCATTCCAGATCACGCTCAAGGGCGGATCGTCGCTGTACATCCAGAGATGAGGAGAACCATGAAGCCATTCGCACGAGAGGAAGGCGGGCAGGCGATAATCCTCGCCGCGCTCATGATGATGACGCTGCTCTTCTTCGTCGGCCTGGCGGTCGACGCGGGCCAGCTGTTCGTCGCGAAGCGCACCCAGCAGGAAGCCGCGGACTCCGCGGCATTCGCGGGTGCGATCGTCATCTATAAGGGTGCACAGCCGCCGTCCGCGGCGACGGTGGCGGCAGCCATCGCTCAGGCGACGCTCGTCGCGACGATGAACGGCTACACCGATGGCGTCGCCAACACGATCGTCACCGTGAACTCGCCGCCCCTGTCCGGCAACTATTCGGGCGACCCGAACCACGTCGAAGTGATCATCACTCGCCAGATCCGGACGGCGCTCGTCCCGGCACAGTCGGTACTCAATCCGGTGACCGCGCGCGGCGTCGGCGGTGCCGAGTCGTACAACAACGGCTACGCGCTCATCGCGCTGGACACGTCCTGCACGCCCGGCGCGGTGGCGGTGGCGCCGAACATGGACATCCACCTCTACGGCGGCGGCATGCTCGTGAACTCGTGCGCGCCGGACTCGATGAGCGGCTTCACCGCGGGCCAGGACTTCAGGATCTGCCCAGTCGCGGGCTGCGGAGCGAACGGCGCGTTCCCGGTGGACGTCGTCGGTGGCGCGTCCGGTCAGTTCTTCCCGGTCGCGCTCACGATCAACACCGGCATCGCGCCGCTCCCGGATCCCTTCGCCGGCTACCCGAAGCCGGGATGCTGCGCCGGCCTGCCGACGAACGCCTCGGCCTACGGCAACACGGCGTTCGCGGGCGTGTGGACGAACACGCTCGACGGCTACGACCTCTGTGGCGGCATCTACATCCTCAAGGGTGGTGGGATGGGCGGCGACATCGGCCGCGACACGAACCCCTCACACACCGATCCGACCACGGGCCTGCCCTGCGATGGCAGGGTCTTCATCTTCAACACCATGTCGAACTACCCGAACAGCGGGGGCACGTGCTCGCAGATCGGCCGGAGCGGCAACCACCCGATCCTGCTGCGGCCGATGACCGCAGGCCCGTACGCGAACTTCCAGCTCTACCAGGACCCTGCGTGCGCCGTGGACGTCCAGATCGGCGGCAACCAGACCCTGGACGCCGGCGGCACGATCTACATCCCCAACGCGACGCTCCACCTGAACGGCAACCCGGCCACGATCGACGGCGGCCAGC
>JANMWW010000252.1:0-11720 GCA_031394155.1 Chloroflexota bacterium
GATCGCGCGCGCGCTGATGGCGCGGCCGAAGGTCCTCCTGGTGGACGAGCCGTCGGCGGGCCTGTCGCCGGTGCTGGTACAGCAGGTCTTTCGCGCGCTGCGGGACATCCACGCGACGGGGACGACGATCCTCCTCGTCGAGCAGAACGTCCCGCTCTCACTGAGACTGGCGCAGCGCGCCTACGTCATCGAGCTCGGGCGCGTCACCCTCGAAGGCACCGGAGCAGAGCTCCTCGCGGATCCACATGTACGGGAGGCATATCTGGCATGACGAGACTCGACGGCAAGATCGCCGTGATCACCGGCGGCGCACGCGGCATCGGGGCGGAAACGGCGCGCGTTTTCCGCGAGGCGGGCGCGACGGTCGAGACGTGGGACCGGGTCGACGGAGCCGATCGGCACGTCGACGTCACTGACGCGGCGTCGGTGAGCGCCGCGGTGAACGGCGCGCTCGAGCGTCACGGGCGCATCGACATCCTCGTCAACAACGCGGGCATCGTGCGGGACGCGCAGCTCGTGAAGCTGAAGGACGGCGAGGTCGTCGGGCGGATGGAGGAGGCGCAGTGGGACAGCGTCCTCGACGTGAATCTCAAAGGCGTCTTTCTCTGCAGCCAGGCGGTCGCGCCGGGCATGATCCGCGAGGGCCGCGGGCGGATCCTCAACGCGTCTTCGATCGTCGGCCTCTACGGCAACTTCGGCCAGTCCAACTACGTAGCGACGAAGGCGGGCGTGATCGGGCTCACGAAGGTGTGGGCGCGCGAGCTCGGCCCGAAGGGCATCACCGTCAACGCCGTTGCCCCGGGATTCATCGGGACCGAAATGGTCCGCGCGATGCCAGAGAACGTGCTGAAAGGCATGATCGAGCGCACACCGATGCGCCGCCTGGGCGAGCCCGTCGATGTAGCGAATGCCTACCTCTTCCTCGCCTCTGACGGTGCCAGCTTCATTAACGGCGCGGTGCTCAGCGTGGATGGCGGCCTGGTCGTCGGTACCTGATGCCTCGCATTCAAGCCGGCGATATCGATACGTTCTACCTGGAGGCTGGGTCGGGTACTCCACTTGTTCTCGTGCACGGGAACTGGGGCTCGAGCACCTGGTGGGAGCCCCTGCTCGCGCGCCTCCCCACGGGACGTCGCGCGCTCGCGCCTGATCTGCGTGGACGCGGCCAGAGCCGGGGACCGGACACCGACTACGGCATCAGGTCGATGGCCAACGACCTCCTCGCTTTCGCGGACGCGCTCGATCTGGGGAAGTTCGATCTCGTTGGTCACTCCCTCGGCAGCTGCGTCGCGATGGAGATCGCGCTCGCGCATCCCGAGCGTGTGCGGTCTCTCACCGTCGTGTCACCCGGATGGATCGACGGCATGCCCGACGCGTACGCGATCCCCGAGCGTCAGAAGCAGCTCAAGGACGATCCCGCGTTCCTCGCGATGGCATTGCGCGCGATCGTGCCGGGCGCTGACGACGAGCTGTGGCGCAAGCTCCTTCGCGACGCGAGCGAGCAACGACTCGAGGCCGCGCTCGCGCTCCTGCCAGCGCTTACCGAGTGGAAGCCGGGCGACGCAGTGGGCATGATCAACGTGCCGCGCGTCGTGATCAGCGGCGCGCTCGATCTGTTCACCGGCGGTCCGAATGCAGTCCGCGTCTCGCAGGCGTTGGGATGCGAGCTCATTACGATGCCGAAGGTCGCGCATGGCCCGATGATCGAAGCTCCCGACGCGTTCGCGAAGATCCTCTGGGAGCATCTTTCTCCCTAGGAAGGACGTCGAAAGCTAGAAGCGGTCCGCTACCCCGTTCCGAATTGACGGTCGCCGGCGTCTCCGAGGCCGGGCACGATGTAGCCCTTCTCGTTGAGGCGCTCGTCGAGCGCGGCGACATGGATCGGCACATCGGGGTGCGCGCTCGAAAGGGCGCGCACCCCTTCAGGCGCGGCGATGATGCCGACATACTTCACGCGCTTCGCGCCCCATTTCTTCAGGATGTCGATCGTCGCGGTCGCTGACCCCCCGGTCGCGAGCATCGGATCGAGCACGAGGCAGACCGACACGGTCGCCGACGACGGAAGCTTGTTGTAGTACTCGATCGGCTTCAGCGTCCGCTCGTCGCGGAACAGCCCGATGTGCCAGACCTGCGCATCGGGCATGAGCTCGAGCGCGGCCTCGACCATGCCGATCCCCGCACGCAGCACCGGGATGAGACCAATCGGCTCTGCTAAACGAGCCCCACGAGCATTGGCCAGGGGAGTCTGGACCATGGTCTCTTCGACCATGAGGTCCGCGGTCGCCTCATAGAGGAGCAGCGTCGCGATCTCACCGACAAGCGCGCGGAACTGACGCGGCTCGGTCTTCTGATCGCGCAGGCGCGTGATCTTCTCGCGCAGCAGCGGGTGCTTCGAGATGTGAAGCTGTCCGGCGGTCACGTCGATCCGGCCATCTCCTATCGGGCGATCGCGGCGGTCGCGATGCCCGGCACCGGGAAGCGCTTCGTGAGGTCGAAGACCTCCGACGCGACCTCCTTCGCGACCGTTTCGTCGCCTACGGCCTTCAGCGCCCGAGCGATGAGCGCGCCAATGCGCTCCATCTCCGCCTCGCGCATTCCGCGTGTCGTGATCGCGGGCGTTCCAACGCGGATGCCCGACGCGGTCCCCGGCTTCTGGGGATCGAACGGGATGGTGTTCTTGTTCACGGTGATGCCGACGGCGTCGAGGGCCTTCTCGGCCTGTTTGCCGGTCACGCTCAAGGGCCGCACGTCGACGAGCATCAGGTGGTTGTCGGTGCCGCCCGACACGATGCGCAGCCCGGCGTTCGCCAGCGCCGCGGCGAGGACGCGCGCGTTGACGCGGATCTGCGCGGCATACGTCTTGAACTCGGGGGTCGCGGCCTCTTTCAGCATGACCGCCTTTCCGGCGATGACGTGCATCAGCGGGCCGCCCTGGATGTTCGGGAACACGGCGCTGTTGATCGCCTTCTCGAACTCGGCGTCCGACAGGATCATGCCGCCGCGCGGACCGCGCAGCGTCTTGTGCGTCGTCGTCGTCACGATCTGCGCGTGGCCGACGGGCGTCGGATGCTCGCCGCCCGCGACGAGCCCCGCGAAATGGGCCATGTCGACAAGGAGCAGGGCGCCGACCTCGTCGGCGATCCGCCGCATGCGGGCGAAGTCGAAGAACCGCGGGTACGCCGTCGCGCCCGCGACGATCATCTTCGGCCGATGCTCTTTCGCGAGCTTCTCGAGGTTCTCGTAGTCGATCTGCTCGGTGTCCTTATGAACACCATACGGAATGAAGTTGTAGAGCTTGGCCGAGAAATTCACGGGCGACCCGTGCGTGAGGTGCCCGCCTTGATCGAGCGCGAGGCCGAGCACGGTGTCGCCGGGCTTGAGCACGGCGGCGTACGCGGCCATGTTCGCCTGGGCGCCGGCGTGCGGCTGCACGTTGGCCGCCTGCGAGCCGAACAGCGCCTTCGCGCGCTCGATCGCCAGGGACTCCGCCACATCGACCCATTCGCATCCGCCGTAGTAGCGGCGGCCCGGATAGCCCTCCGCGTATTTGTTCGTGAGGACGCTGCCGACCGCCTCCATCACCGCGACACTCGTGTAGTTCTCCGAGGCGATGAGCTCGATCTTCTCGATCTGCCGGCGCTTCTCGTTCTCGATCGCTTGGTAGATCTCGGGGTCGACCTGCTCAAGCTCGCTCATACGCCCCTCCTCATTCCTTCTACGGCATCCGCCGTCGTCTTCGGACGTGGTTCCAGCTCTTCAATCTGCTTTCGCCGCCGCTCGTGGCGGCCACCCTGGACGTTCGCACTCAGAAATGCATTGACGACGCTCTTCGCGAGCTCGTCGCCGATGACGCGCTCGCCGAGCGTGAGGAAATTCACGTCGACGTGCTCGACCGCATCGCGAGCCGACCATTCGTTGTCGACCACCGCGGCGCGCACGCCGGCGATCTTGTTCGCGGCAACGGCCGGGCCAATGCCCGATCCGCAGAAGAAGATCGCACGCTCGATCTCGCCGCGCACGAGCGCGTCCGCGAGCAAGCGCGCGATGAGCGGGTAGTCGTCCTCAGGATCGGGCGGCGGTCCGTATACGCGGACCTCGTGCCCGGTGGCGCGCAAGTGCTTCTCGATCACGCCCTTCAGCGCCTGGCCGGCGTGGTCGGCCGCGATACCGATCTTCAAGCGACCTTCGCCTGGCGCAGGGCGGCCTCAATCTGCGCGAGGCTGATCGCGCCTTCCCGGATGATCCTCAGCTGGTCGGTGGTGCAATCGACGATCGTCGACGCCACGCCACCGGTCGTCGCTCCTCCATCGAGTACCAGCGCGATGCGTCCTTCGAGCTGCTCGATCACTTCCGCCGCAGTGCGGGGACCCGGTTGTCCAGAGCGGTTCGCGCTGGTGACGGGAAGTCCCCCACCCGAAGCCGCGATGAGCCGCCGCGCGACGGCGTGGTCCGGAACGCGGAAGGCGATCGTCCCGCGACGCGGCGCGACGAGCACGAGCGTGAGCGGACCGGGCCAGAATGCCTCCGCGAGCGCGCGTGCGGCCGGCGTCACGAGCGCGCTCGCTTCGAGATTGGCCGCATCGGAGAGGAGCACGGGGATCCGCTTCTCCTTGGGCCGGTCCTTCGCGACGTACAGCTTGCGCACGTGGTCGTGCCCGGACGCGAGGCCGTAGACCGTATCCGTGGGAAAGGCGACGAGCTCGCCGCTCGCGAGCGCGGCCGCCGCCTCCTCCACCGCCCCAGGCGCATCCGCCTGGAGGAGGCGCGTCTTCATTAGGCGGATTCTAGGTCGCCGCGCAGCACGCGCTCCGATCCCGCGAGATCGCGCACGACGCTCGCGCGAAGACCGCTGTCGACCAGCAAGCGAGCCACCTCGGCTGCTTGCGGCGGATCGCACTCGAAAAGCACCATGCCACCCGGCGCGAGGACGCGGCGCAGATCCTTCACCGCGCGCCGGATGAGATCCAGGCCGTCGCCGCCGGCCGCGACCGCATTCCGCGGCTCGAATCGGAGACTCGTGCGGTCCCCGGCCAACTCGCGGAGGGCATCATCGCGCAGATACGGCAGGTTCGCGCACACGACACTGACTCGCTCGCGTATCGGAGTAAGCAGATCGCCCTCGCGGAACTCGACGCGGTCGGCCACGCCGAGGGACAACGCGTTGGCCTCGGCCACGGCGAGCGCGTCCGACGACAGATCGACGCCGATGACGCGGACGCGCGGCGCGTGGACCGCGATCGCGCAGGCGATGGCGCCCGAGCCCGTGCCGATGTCGACGACGACCGCGGCGCGCCCGGCGATCGCCCGGAGGGCCTCGTGTACGAGCGTCTCGGTCTCCGGGCGCGGGATCAGAACGCGCGGATCGACGCGGTAACGCAGGCCGTAGAACTCTTTCCAGCCGCGCAGATACGCGACCGGCTCCCCCTCGTGGCGGCGGGCGACCAGGCCATCGAAGCGGGCCGCCTCGTCCGGGGAGAGCGGGCGCTCCGGATGGGCCAGGAGCGCCTCCTTTGACACGCCGAGCGCAAAGGACAGCAGCACATCGGCATCGAGCGACGCGCTCGCGGGGTCAGCGCCGCCGCGCAGACGAGCCGCGGCCGCGGCGCGCGCGTCACCCCACGTCGTCATGGCCGAAGTATCGTCGACACGTGCCCGTTCACCATGAGACCTGCGACATCACCACGAAGACAAAGGTCTCGACCACCGACATCACGGCGCGCGTTCGCGCTGCCGTCACGCGCGCGAAGATCACCAACGGCATCTGTGTGGTCGGCGTGCTTCACACGACGGCTGGAGTGTTCGTGAACGAGAACGCCGACCCGAACGTGCAACGAGATCTGATCTCGCATCTCGGAAAGCTCGTGCCGCGCGATGACGAGTTCCGCCATGAGGAGGGAAATTCCGACGCGCACATCAAAGCGGTGTTGACGGGAAACGATGTGACGCTTTCGGTGCGCGATGGCGAGCTCGTGCTGGGCACGTGGCAGGGAATCTACTTCGCAGATTACGACGGGCCTCGCGAGCGTCATGCCACCGTTACTGTCATCGGCGATTAGCCGTCGTACCATCTCCTCGCCGCTGACACGCGCGGCAAGGGGAGAGGGCGATCAGCACGCTGACGATCACGCGCACACCTGTTGTTTCCGTGCGTGATGCGGAGCGAGCGCTCCGCACCGCATTGTCGCGAGGCGGCGACTTCGCGGAGCTCTTCTGGGAGCGGCACGAGACGCTGCAGCTCGTATTGGATGACGGAAGGATCGAAGACGCGATCGCCGGCGTCGATCAGGGCGCCGGCATTCGCGTGGTCGCCCGTGAGCGCACCACCTACGCGAACGGCAATGTCACGGACACCGACGATGTGATGGCGCTCGCCGGCCGCGCGGCCGCGAGCGTCGAGAGCGGCGGCGAGCTCCACGACACGACGGCGCCCGCGCCGGACGAGCCAAGCCGGCCGCACACCGTGGCCATCGATCCGCGCAGCGTGCCGGTCGAGCGGAAGGTGGCGCTCCTGCGCACGGCGAACGAGGCGGCTCGCGCGGTCGATCCGCGCGTCAGCCAGGTGACCGTGACCTACGCGGAAAGCGTCCAGGACGTGCTGGTCGCGAACAGCGACGGGACCTACCGCCAGGACACGCGCGTTCGGCTGAACTTCGCGCTCAACGTGGTCGCGAAGCAGGGCGACGTGCTCGAGTCGGGATTCGAGGCGGTCCGAGGCACGCGGGGTTTCGAGATGCTGGACGACGAGATCGTCTCCGAGGTCGCACGGATCGCGGCGAGTCGGGCCGTGCTCAACGTCGGCGCCGAAGCGGCGCCCGCGGGCACGTACACGGTGGTCCTCTCGAGCGAGGCCGGCGGAACGCTCATCCACGAATCGGTCGGCCACGGACTCGAAGCTGACCTGAACCTGAAGGGCCTCTCCGTCTACTCCGGTCGCATAGGCGAGAAGGTCGCGAGCGAGCTCATCACCGTCATCGATGACGGCCGCGATCCCGGTCAGCGTGGCACGGCCGCGCTGGACGACGAGGGAACGCCGACGCGGCGGACCGTCCTCATCGAGAAGGGCGTGCTCAAGACGTACTTGTCCGATCGCAGGCACGCCGAGAAGCTCGGCCTCGAGCGTTCGGGGAACGCTCGGCGCGAAAGCTTCCGCTACCTCCCGATCTGCCGCATGACGAACACGATGATCGAACGTGGCGAGTCCGATCCAGACGAGATCCTGAGGTCCGTGAGCGATGGCATCTTCGTGAAGAAGATGGGGGGCGGCCAGGTCGACGTCGTCTCGGGGAACTTCGCGTTCGAGATCACTGAGTGCTATCGCATCAAGGACGGCAGGCTCGCGGAGCCGCTTCGTGGCGCGACGCTCGTCGGCCAGGGCCCGAAGCTCATGAGCGAGATCGACATGGTCGGCTGGGATCTCGGCTACTCCACCGGCACCTGCGGCAAGGATGGCCAGGGCGCGCCGGTCGCCGACGCGCAGCCCACGCTGCGCATTCCGTCGGTCGTCGTGGGCGGCAAGCTGTGACGCGGCGCCTGGTGAGGCGCGCAGCGTGAGCGCGCGCCTCACGAACGACGAAGTCGTCGACCGCGCGCTGGCCGCGCTCGGCAGCTCCGGCATGAAGACGGCCGAGGTCTTCCTTCGTGACGCGATGTCTGGCTCGGTCGAGACGAAGGACGGCGACATCGAGATCGTCATCGCGCGTGGCGAGCGCGGGCTTGGCGTGCGCGTGCTCGAGGGCGAGCGCATCGGCTTCGCCCATTCATCGGACCTGGCGGCCGCGGGCATCGAGGCCTGCGTCGACCAGGCCCGGCGCATGGCCAAGATCACCGAGCCGGACGACGATCTGCGGATCGCCAGCGGAACGCTGACGGATGCCGACCTCGCGATCTATCACCCTGGGCTCGAGGAACGGCCGCTCTCGGAGCGAGGCGCGATCGCGCTCGCGGTCGAGAAGGCCGCACGCGACACGGATCAGCGTGTCACACATTTCCGCAAGACCTCATACAGCGATGCCGAGGTCACGACGATCATCGCGACCACCACCGGCGTCCGCGCTTCGTATCGCGAGAGCTTCTGCGGCGCCATGACCAGTCCTGTCGCGTCGCAGGATAGCGAGCGGCAGATCGGCTATCACGGCGAGGGCGCGCGTGAGCTCGGCGCGCTCGACCCCGCCCGCATCGGGGCTCGCGCGGCCCAGCGCGCTGTGGAAAAGCTCGGGGCGAGATCGTTTCCCACTCAGCGATTGGCTGTCGTGCTCGATCCGTGGATGGCCATGAGCCTCCTCGGTGCGATCTCACCCCTCTTCTCCGCTGACAACGTGCTCAAGGGACGCAGCCTGTTCGCGGGGAAGATCGGGCAGCGCGTCGCGAACGAGCGGATCACGATCGTCGACGACGCGCGTCGGCCCGGCGGCTTGCGCAGCGCGCCGTTCGACGGAGAGGGCATCCCGACGACCACGCAGCGTCTGGTCGAGAAGGGCGTGCTCCGCGGCTACCTCACAAATCAAAAGACGGCGCGAAAGCTCGGTACGTCCTCGACCGGGAACGCGCGTCGCAGCTCGTACGCATCTCCGAGTCGTATTGGTCCGTCCAACTTCTACGTTGAAGCGGGGGTGGACGATCCGAAGGCCCTCGTACGCGGACTCGGCCGCGCGCTCTGCATCACCAGCCTTTTGAATCTGCACACCATCGACCCGATCTCCGGGGAGTTCTCGCTGGGCGCGACCGGCACGTATCTGGAGAAGGGGGCGCCGCAATACCCGGTGCAGGGAATCACCATCGCCGGCAATCTGACCCACCTGCTCGCCGCGGTCACCGGTGTCGGAGGGGACCTCACCTTCGGACCGAACGGGATCGGGAGCCCGACGCTGGTGATCTCCGAGCTCTCGATCGGAGGCACCTGATGCTCTGGCAGACGCTGGTGCACGGCGATCCGATGCCCTGGCTGCTCGAGAAGTCCGACCCGGCGGTGCGCGCGCTCACGCTGCGCCAGCTGCTCGATCGCGGGCCGCGCGACAACGATCTCCGCGAGACACAGCAGCGCGCCATGAGCTCGCCACCCATCTCGACGATCCTGCGGCGGCAGCGCCCCGATGGCAGCTGGCCCGGGCCGACGATGTACGCGCCGAAATACCAGGGCTCGCACTGGTCGAACCTGTTGCTCATCGAGTACGGCGCCGATCCCGGCGATCCGCGCGTGCGTCGCGCGGCACGCCGTGTCCTCGAAGATCTCGGCGAGCCCGACAAGAGCGGGATGGGGTGGGTGTTCGACCAAGACCATGGCGTGTCCTGCTTCGTGGGCAACGTCGTGCGATATGTCGCGGCCGCGGGATACGGAGCGGACGCGCGCCTCGAGCCGCTGGTCCTGCGCCTGGTCCGCGACTCGAAGAAGTACGACGCCGCGTGCGTCATAAACGGCGACGACCCCTGCGCCTGGGGCTACGCCCGGCTCATCTGGGGCCTTGCGGCGCTGCCCGAGACGGCGCGCACGCGTGAAGTGGAGCGGACGCTGAGGCGCGGCGTGGAGTTCCTGCTCAGCTACAAGCTCGAGCGGGGGCGGTATCCCACCGCGACCGAGCCGTCATACCTGTGGCGCCAGCTCTCCTTCCCGCTCTTCTATCAGGCGGACGTACTCTTCGTGCTCCGCGCGATCGACGCGGCCGGCGAGCTCGACGATCCACGCGCGCAGCCGGCGATCGCATGGCTCCTCGCGCGCCAGGACGAACGCGGCCGCTGGGCGGGGCGCGCCCCGTACGCGGACCGCATGGCCTCGCGGGTCGATGCGTCGAAGTGGGTCACGCTGCAGGTGCTGACGCTGCTCAAGCACGCGTTCTCGCCCGGGGACTACAGCTCGTAGCGGCGCAGGCGCCCGCGCCGACGTAACCTTCGCTCGTTGGCCGGCAGCCGCGTCCTCAAGGAGATTCCCCCGCTCCGTTTCGGCGAAGGCCGCGACTGCACGTTGCCCGCGTGCATCGCGATCGCGAGCGGCGGTGAGTACGACTGGGTGATGGGTGTGTCCGGAGCGGCGTTCACCGCGACCATCGATGCGGCCACCTGGGATCCGCTCGCGGCCGCGCCGCTTGATGAAGCCACGCTCTCACGCGGAGCGCAGGCCGTCGGCATGAAGCCAGACGTCGTCGGTCCTCCGTTCGACGATGAGATGCGTGCGCTGGTCTTCGACCGCGTGGCCGAGGCGATCGACTCGAAGACACCGGCCCTCGTGAAAGGGATCGCGGGGCCGCCGGAGTACGGGCTGCTCGTCGGGTACGACGAGGTCGGTCCGACGTTCTCTGCGCGCACGTACTTCGACAAGGCCGACAAGCCGAACCAGTTCCAGAAGATCGACTGGAGCGCGTTCGCCGACGCCGAGCACGGACTCGTCGCGTTCCTCGATCGCGGCCCGGCCCCCGACAAAAGCGCGCAGGCGCGCAGCGCCGTCGTGCAGGCGGTCGCGACCGCGCAGTCGACACGCGACGCGCTCGGCATGTGGCTCGAGGGACTTCGCGATGACACGCGCTGGGCCGATGTGAAGCATGCCGGCGCCGCGGCGTTCGGCGATCACGCGATGCGCACGATCCTCGCCGACAAGCGGCGAGCGGCGGCGCGCTTCCTGCGCGGCGCACGCGGCATCTTCTCCACCTCGCCCGGCGCCGACCTGCTGCGCGCGGCCGAGTCCTATGGCTTCGTAGCGGACGCGTGCGCCAAGATCGGCACCGGACCGTTCGACGGCTCCATCGCGATGCGCTTCCTCGATGTCGGACATCGCCGCGCCTGGGCGAAGCAGCTCGAAGCGATCATCAGCCATGAAGCGGACGCGCACGCCGCGCTCGCCGGCGCACGGGAGGCGATGAAGTGAGCGATCTGGCCGCCGCGATCATCCTCGGCCTGGTGCAGGGCCTCACGGAATTCCTGCCGGTCAGCTCGACCGCGCACCTGATCCTGGTTTCCAGCGCGCTTGGCCTCGATCCCGCGAAGTTCGGCCTGTCCTTCGATGTCGCGCTGCACCTCGGAACCGCGCTTGCGGTGCTCCTGTATTTCGCGCGCACCTGGATCGGACTCTTGATGGACCTCTTCGCGCGCCGCTGGCGGATGCCGCTCCTCGTCGTCGTAGGCACGCTGCCCGCCGCGATCGCCGGTGTGCTTTTCGAAAGCGCGGTGTCGACGACATTCCGCTCGCCGTTGTGGATCGTGCTCGGGCTGATCGTGGGCTCGATCATCTTCGTGCTTGCGGAGCGCGCCGCGACGCAGCAGCGCACGATGACGGACCTGCGGCTGCCCGACGCGCTGATCATGGGCGCTGCGCAGGCGATCGCGCTCCTCCCGGGGATCAGCCGCTCGGGCATCACGATCTCCACCGGACTGTTCCGCGATCTTCGCCGCGAGGACGCGACGCGTTTTTCATTCCTTCTCGCGACGCCGGTCATCCTCGGTGCTGGCGTCAAGACGCTGCTCGATGCACGAAAGGCCGAGGCGCTCTTCGCGCAGCCCGACATCGTGATCGCCGGATTCGTCGTCTCGTTCCTGTCGGGACTGGCGGCCGTCGCGTTCCTGATCCGATTCGTGCGCCGCCATTCGCTGAACTGGTTCGTCGGCTATCGCCTCGTCCTCGCCGCGCTCGTGCTGGTCGCGGTGGCGCTCGGCTGGCCCATCTAGCATCGGACCGTGGACCTTGGCCTGACCGGCACGTCCGTCCTCGTCGCCGCCGCCTCGAAGGGCCTTGGGCG